>JAGLML010000040.1 GCA_023140035.1 Thermoplasmatales archaeon | reverse complement strand
TTTGCATACCAGTATAGGTCGTTGCAGTAAGCTTCTCCTCCATGTGGTGTGTAGGTGTAGTCTGTGTTCCCAAGGGTGTTACCGTTTGATATTGTCAAGATTTCTGCTATGGGTGGTGCGGGGTAACCGTCTTGTAGTTCTTCTTTGAGGTGGTCATCATGGTTGAATGTTATGTTAGTTTCAACTGTTTTATCCAGTGTTGTGTGTATTTCATCGACTGGTCCTTTTTCTCCCTCTGGATTTTTGCTTTGTGCACAAATGATATATTCTCCATCCGCTAGACCATCAGTGTCCCATTCTATATCCCAATCTTCTTGGTCGAGGAATCCGTCTCCGGATATCGCGATCATTCTTTTGAACCAGCTTGGGTCAGCTGGTAGTTTTTCATAGTCGATGATTTTTGTTATTACATCTTTTGCTTCTTTGTTGTTTCTTACAGCGAGTCTTCCAAATGCTACATCAGGATATAGATCAAGTTCATCTCGTAGGTCGTCACCTGACCATTCAGCAAATATATCGTTTCCATTGGAATCCCAATCATCAAACACACCTCCTTCTTTGTAGATATCTGCATAGTAAAGATCACAGATGTAGCCAGGCTCACCACTAGTGAAGTTATAACTAGGATCACCATCATATTGAAAATTAGAATATCTCACGGGGACATACCAGCCTTTTGCACCATGGTTTATATCGTCTTTAGATTTTGCATAAATTATCGATTTTAAACCACCAAAAAGTAGTACATATTGAATTCCCCATGTTTCTATTGCATCCTTTATGAAATACTTAATTTGCTCAGGTTTATCTCTGCCATTATAATTTGGATCATCATATATTTCTTCTGTTGTTATTATAATCGTTTCCATCTCAAATGTGTTTTTATGTTCAACTAGTCTTTCAAGTTCACTTGAGAATTTAGATGGAGTAATAATTACGAGATCATAGGTGCTCGTCTGCGGGAAAATATTTAATCCTGGATCTTCATAGGTTATTTTAATATCAACCTTCTCAGCTACAATTATTTCCCCTGATGCAGGTCTATATCTCAGTGGGAAAATATTTACTGTTAGATGAGTAACGTGTTCACCTTCGGCGTTCAAGCCACAACCAACATGAGAGCCATACCACTCATGTGGGTACAGATCATTGCTATTATACACCGTTTCATCCTTCTTGGATCGGATGACGGAATCTGGCCTTGGTGTTAGTGGTACTGGAGCTGGTGCGGGTTCTATTTCTTTTGAAATTTTAAGTTCTTGGATATCTGATGGTTCTGCTTCAATCCTTATGTTGGTTACTCCAAAGGGGAGCTCAAATGTTTTAAGCACTCTTGGAATCATTGGTTGACCAGGGTTCATCAAGTAGGTTTCCCCATCTCCAAGATACAATCTGATGTAATTGTTATCGCTATCGGCAAAGCTTGGTTTTGAAAAGTCGATCTCTATTGTTTTTATGACGGTTTTCGCATACGCATTTTCGGTGCTATCAACATTGATGGCAGCTGCCCCAAGTCCTCCAAGGACCATTATAATAGCTACAAATATTGGTATGTACTTTTTCATTTTTTTATCCCCATAAAAATAAATGATTTATACTATAAAAAAGTATCCTTATAAATATTGCAGGGTTTTCACGGGCTTGGAGGGATTCGAACCCTCGACCGATCGGTTAAGAGCCGATTGCTCCACCTAGCTGAGCTACAAGCCCAAAACAGGAGAGATGCCTGAATTAAATGACATCTATTAATGTTTTTCTTCTGATTGCTTTATCTCTGATTCGTCGACTTTAGATATATACTTGGCATCAATCCTATCAGTAATATAGACATCTTTACCGGCATGATATATTTTTATTCCGTCTTTTTTTGCTTTAGCGCCGTCTATCTTTAAAATAAGTGGTTCTTCTGTTCTCACCTTTCCCGCCTCAAGTGCTTTTTCGATACTTCCACTAAGATGCACATTTTTCCTATCTATAGGGTTTAAGCCACCTTCTAATATTATGTCTATTTCTTCTTCTGTAACAGGGTAGAAAAATTCATCTATATCTGCCAGAGGCAAATCATCAAGATTGACATCAATGGTGTGACCGTAAGTTGCGCGCACCATTCCTCCATCAATCTGATATCTCCCTTTGGGATCGGTAAGTGCGATAGCCTCAATATGATGATTACGGAGCCAATGAAATCCTGATCTGCTAATGCCTATAGCCTCAACAAATTCAGAAATGTCTATCCATCCATGGCCATCGATCATTACTCCAAGTTTATCTGGAAAATGACGAAGCACTCCTGCAATAATGCGCCCTAGTGAATTAAGTTCTCTATCATTCATTAGGAATTTTCCTTTTTCACTACAAACTGGACAGGATTCCCCACGATAATAACCGTGCTCTTCACATTCGCCTAACATCTTCTCTTTCCCGTAATAAGAATAATAAGTATAAGTTTTTGTATACGTTTATTATTACGCACTTGGTGAACTATTGGAACAAGAAGATATGAAAAAGATGGCAGCGGAAAAAGCAGTTGAACATGTGGATAATGGAATGGTTATTGGATTAGGGACAGGATCAACCGTAAAATATGCAATAAAAAAATTGGGAGAAAGGGTTAATACTGGATTAAAAATAGAAGGAATTCCAACATCCTTAAGAACAAAAAAACTAGCGACAGAATGTAATATTCCTCTGGTGGATCTAAACGACTATACGGAAATTGATTTAACCATAGATGGAGCTGACGAAGTTGACTCATTTCTAAATTTAATTAAGGGAGGAGGTGGGGCCTTAACTAGAGAGAAAATAATTGCATATCACTCGAAAAAAGAGATAATAGTTGTAGACGAAACAAAGGTTGTCAAAAAATTGGGAGTTGACTCTCCCGTGCCTGTTGAGGTTACAAAATTCGGCTGGAATGCTACCAAAAAAACCCTGGAAGAACTTGGCTGTACAACAGAATTAAGAACGATCATGGATGAAGTATATATTACAGATAACTCAAACTACATATTAGATTGTGATTTCGGAAAAATCAATGAACCTGAAGTTCTTGAGAAAGAAATTAATTCAATACCTGGAGTTACAGAAAACGGTTTGTTTATAAATTTGGCAGATGAAATAATAGTAGGTAGCAAACAAGGGATTATAACAGTGGAAGAACGGTGCCTTCAATAATCATATACTTACCAGCACAAAATTCATTTTTTATGTCTTTTTTATTTAAATAACAGATTATGTTATCAAAAAGAGAGGGGGGTAAAAACCCCGATCTTAACGAAATAAACTTATGTAATTTGCAATATTACTTGATTCTAGATATATCTCAGTAAGTTGTGCTGCAGTTATCTCGTCAAGCCCTTGATTGATGAGCTCTCTTTGGAATGTTCGTCCCCCTTTTTTTGCTTCTCTTTTAAACCGCAGAAATACGCCGCCAAATTTTAACATAAGTGAGGGGAGGGAGGGTAAAAACATACCAAAGATACGAAAACCGTTTACCTTCTCTTGATCCTCAACTTCCTCTGTCATGATTTTTTACCTCTATTCATCGTTTCCGTGATCTTTATCTTTGTGGTGTCCAAACCCTTTTACCATTTGCCCAAGGTTTAATGTAGACATGTACTGACGAGTGAGGTCATATGCTTGCTCATCAGTCATGCCTGCATCTTTTAGTTCTTTGTAAGATGTCGCCCACCGCAACACCAAACTGTTTAGCTTGGCTTGGACTATAGAGCACATCGCTGAGTTCCTTGAGAAGCCCGGGTATTTTGTCCGACACGACGTTCAATATTTCCTTTATTTTTTCCGGGTCGGGTATTCCTTCATGCTTATTCATTTTTCATATACCTCCAATTTTTAAATTTTAAACTATGGTAGAGTGGCCAGTTTATATATTAATACCGAGCAGTTGTGACCACTTCTTGATCACTTCTTCCGATAAACCATATACATATAGTGATCTTTTTTCCAGTTAACTCATTAATTTTCTCACGGACTATTCTTCGTGAAGCAGTACCGCGTTTACTCCTTACAAGTTCTGTAATCTGAGAGATATTCTGCTCATTTCTATCAAGAAGCACCCGAACAATTTCTTTTGAAATTGAATCTTTCACTTCGGGAAGAATAAGATCTGGGGTTAAACCACCGTGTTCAAGTAAAAGCTGGATTATCTTCAAATAATTTGACGTTGTATCTTGTATTTTCTGGAAAGGTTGAATCAATATAGAAAGCATCTTTTCAAGTTCACTAATACGCTTGTTTAACTTTATTATCTCGTCGGTTAAATCTTGGCTCACATGAAAAGCATCGAAGAAGAACTAAAAAGAGCTTTTGATAAAAATCTAAAATTATATTAGCTAAATACTTTTAAAAACAAGTATGTCATCTGAAATACAGAATATGGAAAAACCTAAAATAGGTAAACAAAAAGCAGTAAATCGGCAATTTGATGCTCACTTATTTAGACGGGTTTTTCACACGTTTGCAGCTTCTTTTTTAATTTACTATTTACTGCCAAATGAGCAATGGATCAATACAATAAAATTTTACATTCCAATTGTAATCGTAGTTTTTGCCTTAATCTTAGAATATTTTAGATTAAAAGGAAGAATAGATCGTAGTCATTTTTTTGGGCTTAGAACTTATGAAGAAAAAAGACCTGCAGGATACCTATATTTTGGTGTGGCAGCACTTATCTTACTTCTTTTCTTCCCACAACAAATAGCAATACCTTGCATTCTTTGTGCTTGTTTCTCTGATCCTATAATAGGGGAGATGCGGCATCATTCAGGAATAAAAGAAGCATATGTAATTGGTTTTTTTATCTGCGTGTTTTTCTTCTTAGTAACATGGTTTAAAGCTGATATATGGATAGTACTTTTAGTTTCAATAATTGGTGGAACTGGAGCGCTAATTGGCGAAGCTAAGAAATTCTGGCTAATCGATGATGATTTTATGATTCAAATACTACCAGCAATCTTAATTTTAATACTATGGCAAGGATTGAAAGTAACTGGGCTTGATATTTTGCCAGCGGAGATAATTCTGCCTATCTAACACTGTGATAAAATGTCAAACAAAAAATCAGAACCCGGTAAAGGACGTAACAACACAAGATTAATGAGACTCGAATTATGGTTTACCCCTTTACTTATAATCTTGCCAATTGTTGTATCTATTTTTTTGATAAGAGATTGGTTTTACAGAGGTTTTTCTCTGGGTATTTCAACATATGATGGTGAACTTTTTTTGGCGATTATAATTCTAGTTGGAAATATTGTATTTGATGTACCATTTCTAAAGTCTCTCATATCCCTCAGGGAAAAATAGTATTATTTGGCGAACTTTTAAACTATAAAAACTATGAAATGCAATAATTAAATAAAATATGTTTGTTAATTTTAAATGTGAAAATACCAAAGATATCTTGGGCTATACCCCAAAATATTTTTTTTCTACCTTGTAAATTTTGTATAAATCCGGAAGTTCGATTTATTAGCCAAAAGTATCAAAGGTATATCGAGGTTTTTACAATAATACCTTACAACACATCAAACGTAATACGACTTACGCTATGTACATCCCGTCTGAAGCTAAGTTTTATGCCTTTATATCAAAAGAGGAAAAGGACAATACAAAAATAAAGACTGAAAGAGCCTGCATAACGAATGCCCATCCAACGGTTGGTTCTCCCTTGACCTACCCACAGTCCCTCTATGAGCTCTCCATGATCCACTGCATTCAGAAGTTTGTAAAACGCAGGGATGTATGTTGCGCACAGAAAGGGTATCACTAAATAAAACGAAGAAATACCCACATTGAATAACTGATAAGTCACCAAAAGAATCAATGTGCTAAAAAATATTGCCAAGTATATACCAAAAACGATCCAGACTGTTCTCTTCTGTCCAAGTGCGACTACGGTATTTCTCTCGACTTTCTTATCTACCTCATAATCGCGAATCTCCTGAAGCAGCTGAGCTATGGCGCTCCGCATCATCAATACAGCCAACAAGAATACAGCTCCGCTTGAAAAATCCCACAAGACTACCAAGCAGAAGAAATACGGGAATGTGTTTATGAATATCCCATGACTGAGGACATCTAATCCTACCTTGCCCTTGAACCTAAGAGGCTCTGCAGTATAAAAATAGAATACAAATAGAGCAAAAGCCGTGAACAGGAAAGCAAAGAAGCTAAAAACTAAGGACACAATCAGTGAGATTATTGAAGTTGCAATAAGCAACGCC
Source organism: Thermoplasmatales archaeon (assembly GCA_023140035.1). Classification (GTDB taxonomy): domain Archaea; phylum Thermoplasmatota; class E2; order DHVEG-1; family DHVEG-1; genus JAGLML01. The sequence goes on along the minus strand of JAGLML010000040.1, from coordinate 2,383 downwards.
CAGACATCCTTTCCAGTAGCCCTTCCAGAACACAGAGGGTTTCTGAGACGTTTCTTCTCATCTAAAGCATCTATGTGCCTGTCAAAGTAATCGTTACTAGCAAAACCGAATATCTGCGCAGCAAAAACTACAACCAGAGCTAGATACAATGGGGCTGAGGTGAACAAATCTGTCAGATCCCCCATAGTTATTCTATTATTGATCCTGTGTATATGAGGTATAAACGCGAAGAAGATAAGACCAAGTGACAGCAACCACCATTCCCCTATTCTTGAAAGGTCGCAAAGAACGCTTTTTAACTTGTTTGTTTGGGTATTGCCATTCATTATATATTTCACCTGACGAAATCTGATATACCGCTAATAGTTATTGCATTTTTCAGCGATTTTCATACTATTCTTGCCTTTTTACCATGTACTCCAATATTCCTTCTTCGATATCGATGATAACAATCTCTGCAGCAAAAATGATGCTTAGATCGCTCCATGTCTCCTTTAGATTTATTAAACGTTTTATTACATTCATCACATCTGATCTGCATTTCTATCTCCCGTATTATGCTCAAATTCAAAATCAAGAGATACAACTCAACGATAAGTAGTTAGGTAAAGATACGCAAAGAAGGGAAGATATAGCCACAATCTACACAGAACTGCACAATCTTACCATCAAAAGTAATAAACGAACGAGTATAAAGATGATTACACACCTACATCACCATTATTCAAACCCTTTATTCCCCACGTATTTTATCATAACACTCCTCACAGATACCTCCAAAATTATTTCGAAAATTTAGTTTTGTATCGCATTTCTTACATTTAGCCATGTTCTCCTCTCTCAAGCCTACATTATATTCCAATTAGCTAAAGATGTTTATTCATTTATTCTTTTTTCTCTACACTAAAACTTTGTGCCTGTTAATGTTTTTGTATCAAGTATCCCTTCAATTGATCTGATTTTGTTTACCACAATTTCTCCTAGACTATCAAAATCATCGCCTTCGATTTTTGCCAGTATATCATATTCTCCAAACAATGGATGGAGTTCAATAATCTCTGGCACCTTAGAAAGTTTGGTAGATACATCATGTTCACGTGCAGGTGCAATGGTTATTAGAACAAAACCTATCGCCATATCTATTTCTCCTTTTTTTTCATTATTTGAAATAACTTAATTGTTTTTAACAGTTTCATGCTAAAAAACTTAGGATGGGATGAAGTAGGGCAGACTAATTCCTACCCATACATACTTGGTTGTGGAACCCGATCGGATACCATCGGTTTTGCTTGTTTATGGAATTTCTGAAGTTGTTTTTCTATACGTCCCGCCTCATCATACAATGGTCCAACATTTATTTCAACACCAATTATCGAAGCGATAACCTTCAATGCTGATGCAGCAGCCCCTGCATCAGGAATGTTAGGATGTGCCTCAGCAAGTATAGATATCACATCAAAACCCGCCTGTTTCCCTATATTTAGTAAAACACCTGAGACACCTGCGATTATCCCGTTTTTAAACTGAGGGATGTTTCTTTCTCTTAGCACGGCTCTGGCATTCTCTGTTGACCCTACTGCAAATGCTTCAACAATGTTTTCTTCCTCAGAAGATTTATCTTCTTCTCCTTCTACAACCATACCTTCAGGGGAAATCAAGAGATTACATCCCTTTTCACGCACCCAATTTATAACCGTATTTGATAAAGAATTTATCAAGTTAGGTTTTGGTCTAAATTCAGAGACAAACACAGCAATCTTTTCACCAGATTCCAGTTCCCCTGCATATATACGAACAGGAGACAACGGCTCCCCGGTATGCACAACAGAAAGAGCAGGAAACTGTGCGGAACTTAAAGCCCCTATTTGTTTTAAACCAAAAGCATCAATCAAGTAATTGGCAACAATAGTACTAACCATCCCTATCGAAGGAAAACCTGCAATGACAGTTGCATCACTCAGATCCATTTCTTCAAAATCAATGATCTCAACATCATCCAAATGCATCAACTCTTCTTCATCAGGATGAGATTTCTTTCTCATTTCATTTCCATACATTTTTTATCTCCTTGCCTTATCTCGCAACTTTCCTCAGCCTATGATTTCACACCAACTCTTCCTTTTATAAGCTATAGAACGGGTCGCCCCTCCCTGAGTTTTTTATTATAACATTTTTCACAGTAGACTCCACGTTTGGACTTACTTCCATTAGACGCGATATAGAGACTTCCCTCTAAAAACAATAAGTCTTTACCACACCCATCACATTTTTCCACCATACTTTTTTTCATCTCCAAGCTTATAACCTCATACGATTAATCCAATTATCTGTATTATTCGTTTATTTCTTTCTCCCATGTGTACATCCTATCGTCTTTCCATCC
>JAGLML010000004.1 GCA_023140035.1 Thermoplasmatales archaeon | reverse complement strand
CTTCTATACATTATCTAAGAAATAAGCCAGAGCAAATGCAAGATTACACAGTATATCCTGAATCGATACCTCGATGCCTAATTGAGATTATTTTAGTCATTCTGAGTGAAATTGTGTTCGGGGTGTTCTTTTTTCTAAGCTGGGTACCGGATTGTTCAAATTCATTTGTCTGTCCACCGTGATACGGAGCAAAATTACAGTTCAAACTTATCAAATATGAAATCTGTTCAATATACCAACTTTTGCAGTTATCATACTCTTTATCAAAGATTCTTCTGGCTAAAACCCGTTTATTGAATTTATGTGCAAATTTCATATTTTTTGTGCAAAAACGATTATTTGTGCAAAGCCGATGCTTGGGTATATAAATGTTTATTATCAAGAAAACTTGGCATACCACCGCTTGCTATTTTTTTCAATCTTTACACATTGCGGGTGAGGATATGATTTTTTCAATTCCATCTCAATCGGAATCTTGCCTATTCCAATGATTTTGATAACAATTATATTTTTTCTGCGCCGTTCAAACGAATAGCCATCTAAAAAAGTAAGCGTGTCTCTGTGCTCTGGTTTAACCAATGACGTGAAATGTGTAGAGTTCAGATACACAATCGAAAAAGATTTTTTCATCGCTTCGAGTTCTGGAATTGAAACTTGCTTCCCATCGATGTGATTCGCCATTTGTTGATATTCTTCAAAAGTTCTTTGTAATCGTTCACTTTGGTATTTTTTGGGTCTCAGAAGGTAGCTTACCAAAGATTACGTCCTCCCTGCATCCATCCACCAATTTCTTCAGATAACGGGACAAAACGTGCCATTTATATCACTCCATAAAACAGGAGGCGAAGGGAGGCACTGGGGTAACCTCCCCTCCATATGTTAGAACTTTTCGTCTCTGGTTGTCGCTGTTCATGACTTAAACCTCATATGATGTTTCTTCGGCTAGTTTGTCAAGGTCAGATTTTCTCATATCCCTCCCTCATCTTCAAAAAGATGTTCAAAAAATTCTTTAAACATATTTTTCCACTGTTCAAAATTTTCAATAATCCAGATTGTAGGAATTGTAAGGATGAATCCAAACACAATTCCGCACAAGTAGGGATTAACCTCAGAACTTGAAAAAACAATGGTGAAAAAACCAAACCAAACAAGGAAAGAGATTAGGATTTTCCAACAGTGTTGATTAAGGTATTCTTCAAGATTAATCATATCTCGCCTCCTGATGCAAAACCTTTCATTTTTTCGAGGCCGTCTTTCATATCGTCAAAGCTAGGTTCACCATACATATCCAGTGTTGTCTTAATCGATGAATGTCTTAACAGCTTCTGAATTAGTTTAGGATTAATTTCACGTTTCTGACAATATCTGACCAGAGTATGCCTGAAAAGATGAGGGTGAACATTCTTCCTTTTAGGATTCGGTGACTTAACCCCTGCACGATTCGCACATTCAGCCACTATCTGATTGATTCTCTGCTTGGAAAGGGGCCTTCTTGAACCATTCCCCTGCCTACCTTGTATTAAGTACGACATTGGTGTCAGAATTACTTTTTTTTCTTTTAGGTAAATTTTAAGAGTATTCCTGAGGTCTTCATTTATAATTGGAATTACTTTTGCATTTTTCCGTGCAACATTTTCGGCTTGCCCCTTAGTAATCCCCTTTTCTTGCTTGAGCGTGGGAATTGTGATTCTGTTACGTTCCAGGTCAATATCCGATACCCGAAGCAAAACCAACTCACCCCTGCGACAACCAGTAAATGCAAGGAGTTCTATGATAAGCTTATCCCGTAATTCTTCAGTGGCATTTATGATTCTTCTTATCTCATCTTCCGAAAGTGAATATTGACTTGATTCACTTGGTTTAATTTCTTTCATTTCTTAATCACGGTGTCTTTGTCTAGGAATCCTAATTTTATCAGAATCTTATTGTCTTTTGATTCTTTGAAATCCTTGATACCTGACACTAGTTCCTCTATTTGCGTTTCTGATGTGACCGTTGTACTTGGATACCAGTTTAGTTTTCCTTTAACACGCTTTTTCATCTGGTAATGGAAACCAATGGTTCTTCTGTTGATATAGGTGATTGCTGAACCATTAACTTTTACACCTATGTTTCCGGCTTTGTCGTCCTTTGTTTCAATTCCTAGAGGTTTTAGTTTTTCTAAAAAGATTTCAGCAGTGACCTTAGATTTGGTGGCTTTGGATTGAGTGTCGTTAGCCTTTTTTCCAGATTTTTTATTACTCTTTTTCATTTTACTTTCGCTCCTTAAAGGTAAAACTCCAACTCTGAATAGTTCAAAGCCATCCCATCCCTGCACTATAATCACCTTTGAGTTTTACGTTATATAAGTAGTATATAATTCACCCATAACATGATTTCGCCACGTGTCAGCACGTGTCATTAAAATAGAGAGAAACGCTAATAATACTCATAAAGTTTGAATGGTTATACTCCGTCTGAGGTTGCGAATATCAATCTTGGATTAAATGATAGGAAATGGGAAAACTTACTAATGAAATCTTTGAAAAAACAATTTGATAAATGAATTATTTATCCTAAAAATAATATGCAAAATCTCCAAACGTTATACCAAAAACAATATTATTGCCACAATATCCGTAAAATTTGGGTGCGATAAAATGAGTTTGACGAATCAAATGAAAGCGGACATATGAAGGAGGAAAATGTGTCCAATCAATCCACTCAACCCCGAATACAGTTATATCTTCTCGTTGACAACGAATCTCTAAGTTTTTAGGAATTTTATTATCTATAATTTCCAAAGATGCATATCTTCCAACTATCCACATACGTTCACGTGGGTGTTCTTCATCTAATGGTTCTACTTCTGATTTTATGTTTGAAGCGAGAGTAATTGGAGTAATAATAGTGAAAATAATTATGCTTACGATTAGTGTATTCTTAATCACTTTTTATACCTCCAGATTATACCATGATAATGAGTAGCACATAAAATAAATTCAAACTGAGTATAAATAGTTTACCACCGTAAAATCAACACCGTGAATTAAACACCGTCAGAATCAACAGAACCATCAAGGGGCATCAGTTGTATTATAACTTCATTCGACCACATCAAGCATTAAATAATTATACTCCTGCTCATTTCTCTAATATCTACTCAGGGTTAGAGGATAAGAAGTGGGAAAACCTTCTTATGCAGTCTTTGAAATATCATAATGAGGAGGAAAAGTAGAATGAGTTATGTAAAAGTTGGTTTTGAAGCAGAACTTCCTTTTTGGCTATGTATGGATGATGGAGACTATGATATATACATTGATGGAAAGCCATGTCAAGCCACAGGAGAACCTTGGATTATTAACTTATCTAATGATAAATGGTTAATCGAAATGGGGAATATACTTGATGGAGAAGCAATGGTTGCAATTGTACCAACAGATGTCGCCAAAAAAACAAAAGAGATATTTTCAAAGGCACCATATCATCATAAAAGAAAATTACGAACTGTAATTGAGATGGGATTTGGTTGGAAAATTAAAGAAAAAGCAACATCGGAAGATGCAAAAGAAAAACTAAATAAAGAATGGAACTGGTGCACGAAAAGTTTTCTTAAATCTGTTAATAGATTTATAGATATTTATAGAACCTCTGATACAAAGGACAATGTCCCAATGAAAATAGGAGAATATGAGTTATCATTCAATTGGTGGCATACATTATTATTGGATGATACTTTCATTGAAAGAAAAAGATTAGGATTAGATGCATATCCTATATCTCAAAATCCACCTATCAAAGTAAATAAAGAAATTCAAAAAGAAATATCAAACAAATTAGCTTCAAAATTTGAACCTTTTTCTTGGGCCCTTATAATCGAAAATGGTACTACATTACATAGACTGAGAAATTACAGAATGGCTGTTATTGAAACATATTCAGGATTTGAATTATTTATGATTGAATATCTAAAAGAAAAATATATTGAAAAAAAATATGACCAAGCATTAATAAATTACCTTATGAATAGAACTGAACTTAATCATATGCTAAATCATGGATTATTTTTAGCTGATGGTAAACGTTTCAGTCAAATTGATAACACATTATGGAGTAGATGGGACAATAAAAATAATGGAGTCAGACAGTTAAGGCATGAAATCGTTCATGATGGTAGAATTGATATTACTGAAAAAGAATCAGAAAATGCAATCGAAGTAATGAAATCGATGATTGCAAAATTATTGAGATGAAGTTATGATTTACCACACTATTTGCACCACACCAAATGAAACACACCACAATAGACCAGAACCACTGAATGATAAATATAAATACCGAAAGTATGAATACGTGCTACAGCAACTCATTAATGTTAAAACTCTACATCTTTAAAGCAAAAAACATACATCTAAGCACTTTTTTATCTTTTTACTTCTTCAAGGATTTCATGATGTCTAGCATAAACACGATAATATAGATTTATGAGAAAATCCACAACTTGCGAATATGTCTCATCCTTACGAGCAATGCAGGTTAACAGCTCATGAACTCTTTTCTCAACCGTTATAGTAGTGATATCTTTAACCATTGCCGTAAATACGTTTCGAGCCATTTGTGTTTTTCTATTAACTTAATGAATTTCATTAAAATCATTGCTTAACTGTACTTGCAATTAATCTAATATTTCTAATTATATTAATTAAAAGCATTGCAATAATTAAAAATTGCACGTTGCTTATGGAGTGTAAGACATTTGCTTTACTCAGCTTTATTAGAAAATGCACATTGCTCTTGATTTATTATACATAGTAATCCCAATTTTATCCAATTTTATCCACCGATAATAAAAATGATTACCAGTGAGAAAATCCAATTTTATCCAATCTTATTAAGTATCTTGGCGTTAATAAAATTAAGCCTTCTTGAAGATATTTGGGTTATGCTGGTTTTTTAACTACTTCTTTTTTAAAAAATCGACAAATGACACTAGTAATACTGTAGAACATAACAAGAAGTACAGAAGTACTAAATTAACTAACTATATAAAAAGGTAGGGAACCCGCATATCCAGCATATCCAGTATATTTCGACAGTGGAAAACAGTGTTAGTGTTGCCTGAAATTAGAACCCGCTTATTTATTCTGAAGTCTTATGCCCTTCCAAGTATGAACTTGTTTTCCATCAACGGTTGGATAAAAGTCTATTAATGGGTATACTCTGTTATTTTTGACCTTTCTACCAAATGCATTCTCATCCAATCTTGGAAATCCTTTCTCATCTGTCCATTCAAAATATTCTACATAAAGAAGGCTCTTTCCAACAAATTCACTTATGCTCGGCAAACATCGTTCTGTTAAGAATCGTTCAACATAGTTCAGAATCCATCCTTGAGAAAACCAATTTTCTATTTCGCTTATTGAAGGACTATAGGTAAAGACAAAGTTATTATCCAATAATCGTTTCAGTCCTTCTAAAGCCCAGTTGAAAATCGCTGATTTCTGTTCGGGTGTGGTGAATTTATCCTTTATCGTTGTATCTTTCTTATCCTTTTCGAATAAATTTGGAAATTCAATAGGTATCCATCTTGAATAAAAAGCATCATCAACCCCTTTATTTGGGAGGCTTGGAACACCATTGCCAGATAGATATATCTTAGCTGTATTTCTGAATGTAAAAGGGTCTTTGTATTTTTTTTCTACTGTTATTGGGTCACCTGCGGTTAAAGATTTAATTTGGTTAACACTATCTGGAATCAGGTCATATTCAATATCTGAACGAATGTTCGCTATCTTGCCGTATAGGTTTGCATCGTCATATTTTGTACATAATTGAATCAATGATAATGTAGAGCAATTATCGTTTTGTCCAAAGAAGTCGAATAAAATATCATAAAATGTTGATTTGGCAGAATGACGTTTACCATAAGTGTAAAGTAGTTTTTTGGCTTTCTGACCATAGATAAAAGTATACCCAGTAAATTCCTGTAAGGTCATAACCTGTTCTTCATGTGGTACCCATTGATACAGTAGGTTAATCCAATCCTTGTAGTCTGCGTTTGCATCATATTTTACAGGTATTCTGGTGATTATTACGTTGTTTGGAGTGTGTTCTTCAAGTTCGAAAGTTTCAAGGTTAAAACTCCCATTCTCAAGGCACATATGAGTCTTTTTATGAAACTTTGGTATATCTCCTTGTCGGGTATCCCTTAAATAAGAAAGAATGGTTTTGACGTGGGATTCATTATAATTTCCTAATCGGTTTGCGATATATCTTCGCAAAATATTTTCTGAGTGAATGGAATCATAAAACCCATCGTGATAAACATAGAGTTGCCCTGATTCAAGGTCATGTATCACTCTATGTTCATCCTGAATCATATCTGCTATTATCGCCGGATTAAATTGGTGACGGCGGTTGTTTTCATCTGTCATCAGTAACCACCTCTACGTTTGAAAACAATTGAAGTAATGGCTTTGATGTCTATCACAGAAGTAGCTTGCTTAGTCGTAAAAACGATTGTCTCTTCCGTTACCTTATCAATAGTGCCATCGAGAACAAAACCGTTGCGTTGGACAATCTTTACATAATTTTTTAAAAAAGGTTCAATATCATCTTTCTTCATTCATTCACTTCTCCTCACCACCGCTTGGAAAACAATGGTTTCTATATCGCTAACTAACATACATGCTTTTCGATTAAAATTTCAGAAAGGAAATAAATTTTTGGAAGAAAAAAGACTTATTCTTGTGTTGATTGTATTCCTTGGAGAATACCAAGAGCGTACTCATCTGTATCTTCACAAAACCAAATGGGGCAATCATTCCTAGCATATATGTGTATGTGGAGTAGGTGGATGAAGGAATCCTCCAGACTTTTGAACTTTTTTAATTCTTTCTTCAGGGAGCCAGAACCCTTCGAGCTTTTGAACATTTGTAATTCTTTCTTGGGAGGATAAAACTTTATTGAGAGTTTATCACCGTTTCTTACTTGAAAACGGGGTGTTATATGATAATCTCCTCCTTCGCTTTCCCAGATATGCAAGTTAAATTTTCTATTCTTCAGTTCAAACTCAGCAACTTCCCCATTCTTTATACATCTTGAAAAATCCTTGAGGTCTCTGGAATTTACTAAGATATGAGTATCCAGTTTCGCACCATGATATATTGGATAGCCATTTTGAAAAGACAAAGACAAAAACTTTTCCTGGTACTGTCCTGGGATTGTTTGTATTGGGAAGAAACAACTTGTTCCAATAGAGTTTCCTTTTGATGAGGAGATGCTAAATCTATCATTTAGGTGGTCGATAGTAAAAGTCATTTTGTCCTTTTCGCCACAGTATTTGGATCCCCGTTGGATGTATTTTAGTAGTTCAATAGTGTCAACATTAAAATATTCCTCACCTTCGATTGCTTTGAAAAATGGTGTCTTGAAAACAAGTATTTTGTAACCCGTTTTATCCTTTGTAAAGTGTTTTGATGTAAGTTTCCCTTTTTTAATAGAGATAGTTACGGGTTGCCTTGCTCCAAATGAAAGGACTTTCAGCAACCACATTAACTGTTGTTTTTCAAGTGAAAAAGATGTCAATGTTACTTCACCTTATACACAAGTAATGATTCGTATCCGTCTTCGAAGGACGATTTAAGCTTGGGGATGATGATGCGATTAAGCAATGACATTCCCTGCTTTTCCATCATTGTAAAAACTGTAGTGTCCTCCTGGAGATTGTTGCATTTAATAATAATGTGACCTTCTTTCATCCTAGTTCGAATCCGTGATATATCTTTCTTAAAATCTTTGTTGTAATCCAGGGCTGCAAGGTGAGGTTTGGCAACCATCTCATCTCCTGTAAAATACCTACGAAGCCATTTCTTACAGGAATCAAGCATTGTGGTTTCAGTTGGTATGTATACGATGTCAAAGGGTTTTGTATATCTGTAGAGTATGTTCGTATTCAGAGCTGTTTCATTATAGCACATATCACTTTCATCAAAGCTATTTGCAGTGTTTATTTCCCAGATGTTAGAATCAAAAATTTCTTCATTTATTGATTTTTCCGAATTTAGACTTTTCGCTAAATCGTTAACAATCTTACTAACGGTAGATTGAGCGACGTTGTATTTTTCTGCCACTTGTTCTTCTGTTAATTCGGCTTGAAGATAGGTGTTGATTATGTCGTCTTTGAATAACTCTTCCTTCTCTTTCGCAATGTCTTCAATCCATTTGTACAGTGTAGATTTTGATACTCCAAAAATACTGAGGAGGTGTTTTTTGTAATCTGGATTGCCATCTGATGCGTCAAATAAACGTATTGCTGTTTTCTTTTTTTCCTTCATTGAGAGTTGCTTTCCATGTGTAGCATTTGCCTTTACTGCTTCTTCCATAATCTCCTTGTCGTCTTTGGTTTTTTTGAGGATGTACTCAATTTCTTTTAATCCCTTTAATTTGTGGGCTTCCAGGCGATGCCATCCATCAATAAGAACATCCTCTTGGTTCAATATAATCGGTGGCAATGCATCGACGTTCTCAGCGTAGGTTTCCACGAGAGTTTTATCAAGCTCTTCCCGTGGCATTAACTCAGGATTGATTACGATATCATCGATGTTGATTTTTTTTGGTTTGTCACCAGCTTCAATTTTTATATCGTTTTTTTGTTTTGTCATATTTTATTTTCCTCCTCAACGGATGATTAAGCGTCCGTTTTGGTCGAAGATTTTGCGTCTCTTTCCCTTTAGAGGGATGTATCTACCTGCCTGTTTGTTGTTGGTTTTATTTTTCATATTTCATTTCTCCTTTGCCACTTGATAGAGCTAACGCTAAGGATGTAAGTCCTAGCATTTTGCTCAAAACAAGGGCAATTTTCTTTTTATTAACAGTAACCAATTTTGATATAACTAAATTGTGTGCAACACAGGAAACCGCATTAAAACCTATATTTCTTCCATATACAATACTGTTTATAGCGTGGATGTTTTTTGTTTATGCGAATAGGTTTTGGTTTTGGATACTTAGCAGGATATTCAGAGTCCAGCATTCCAAGTAGATTTTTATTTGTTCTTCCCTCAAGAAGAACTTTATCATCCACTAAACTTCTTATTGATTCCTGTATTTTACTTCTTTCAGACGGATATTTTTTATTCGGGTCAGCTAACGCCTTTGAAATTTCTTCTCTAAAAGCTTCTCTCCGTTCTTCGATATAATCAATAATCTTTCGTTGAAGTCTTCCAGAAATTCCACGTATTTGCGGAGAAGTTTTTAATTCTATCTTAACATTAGGAAATCCCCATCGTAAAGCTAAATCGTCTGCTACTAAATCATCTACTTGTTTTTCATGGTCAACCCCTAATACTTCCTGCTCTGCCCTGGTTAAATCCATATGTTTTTGTTCTAAGATATAATGAGCAAACTCATGAGCAATGATATGGCGGATTTGCTTCCAGTGAAGTTGTTCGACCTTCATCGCATACCAGTCGAGGATTATGATATCTTTGTCTGTTCTTCCAAGATGCTGTCCATGTTCGGTTCCCGTTAGGATTATCAGACAGTTCTTACAGATGCCCTCTTTTATAGGAGTTGGTAGCTTGTTCAATACCACCTCAATATGTTCACGTATAGGCTCTTGACCCTCTTGAGGAAGAACTTCAATACTCATAGCTATACAAAAAAAAAATGAGATTCCGCCATAATAAATCTTGTGTTTGTTTTCCGATGCTAATAATTTTAGCACGAATTAACAAAAATGAAAGGTCTTAGTGGTGTCACAACTAATATTATCTACATTCCTACAATCGTTGGCTAAGAATCATCTGAGATGGAATATAGATGTTATGAGACCGTAGTAATGCCCAATTTTTCGTTTAGTAGCTTTACTTGTTTGATTAATTTTTGGTATTCTTTAGGATTAGCTTTGGCGTACTCTTTGGTGTATTCCTTATGGGTTATATCTGTTCTTTCTGCTTTCTCCAGTCCCTGCTCTCTGTTGTGAACCATATCATCCATTTTGTGTTCTAGTTCTTTTAGTCTGTTTGATAGGTGAATATTGACTTTGTCTATCTCATTAATTTTCTTTTCATATTTTTCTTTCTGCACTTTGATTACTTCATAACTTGGTGCTTTTTCAACACTACCGAATACCTTTTTTCTGAGGTCTTCTTGGTCAGTAAGGTCATATTCAGCACGTCTGAGTGGAACTGAACCAATTTGCCATCCAAAATGCAGTGATATCTCCTTATCAGTATAGATAAGTCCACCATCCTTACTCTTTTGAGTGAACATAATTGTTGCCCTTGTCCTTCTAAAACAGTGTGGAGTGAGTGTAGTCTTAATCCCAGTACGTTTGATTGCTTTCTTTAACTTGAAATTAATCGCATCCGCCACCATCGGATTATTTTGTTTTCTATTGGATTGAGACAGCCATAGGGGGTGTTTCATTCTGTTTCGATAGGGATGATTTCTTACCCATCTTAAAAGGTGTTCAGGGTGCTCTGAGAGTGGAATATTGCGTGGTCTTGTTTTAGAATCATAGGCAGTTATTTCATATCCATTCTCGAGTTCTCTTACACTATCTATTCGCATACTGCATATTTCACTAGGTCTAGCACCAGATAAGTAAAGTGCTTCCCATAATGCTTTCTCTTGAGTATCAGCAGTCCATTTGATAAGCAAATCATATTCGTCTCTAGTAATAAACTGTTTTTCTTTCTTGTTTGGGTCTATTTCCTTTTGTCTCTGTGCCTCATTTTGGTATTCAAACCAGTCCATAAAAGGTGGTCTTCGTTTCCTTTTAAGTTTTAGTAACCAGTTGTAGAATTTTATAATATGAGCACCGTATAAATCACGACTTCTGTTGCTCTGCACAATATCTGAGTTTCCAAAAAAGGATTGAATCTCCTGTTCAGTTATGTTTTTGAAATCTTGTTTTCCATGAAATCTAGCTAATTTCCTTAAAGTGTTTGATTCATTCTTCACTGTCTGTTTTGATTTCTTCTGTACATTCAACCTGTAGTCTTGGTACAACAATAGAGTTGCCTTATTGGAGTCGCTTACTCCATTCCATAATTTTCCTGTGACTCTATTTGCCATATTTCTAATCACCAATATTCGTAATAACTCCTATATTTATAAACCTTTCTATAATTAAGTTTAGCAAAAATAAACCTTTCTATAACCTAGTGAAAGAAAGAAATATAACAAACTAACTAATTAAAGGGCTACAATATGTCATTGAAAAAAGGCTACATTCATGTATATGCTGGTTCTGGAAAAGGTAAAACAACATCTGCACTAGGCTTGGGTTTGCGGGCTACTGGCGCTGGTTTTAAAGTATACATGATTCAGTTTATGAAAGGACGAAGATACAGTGAGTTGGATTCTGTGGAACATCTTCCTAACTTTACCATTGTTCAATATGGTCGTGATGAATTTGTATCCAAAGAAAACCCCGAGCAGATTGACATTGATCTCGCACGAGAAGGTTTTGCACATGCCCAGGAAATCGTAAAAAATGGAAAATATGATATGGTTATCCTCGATGAAATAAACGTTGCCATCGACTATAGTCTTATATCAATAGAGGATGTGCTGAAACTGATTGAGGAAAAACCAGAAAAAGTTGAACTAGTATTAACCGGCAGGTATGCCCATCCTGAGTTATCAAAGATTGCAGATCTCGTTACCGAGATGCTTGAGATAAAACATCCTTATCAGAAAGGGGTGTTAGCCCGTAAAGGCGTTGACTACTAAGTGAGAGGACTCTTATATGTATGAAAAAAGAGAATTAAACAAAATAAGAGATAAACGAGTTGACTGGGAAGAAAACTGTTATTCAAATATGGCAAAAGAGTGCCCTGAGCGTAAGAATAAATTTGAAAACTTGTCAGCTACTAAGATTAAGAATGTCTACACTCCAGAGGACATTGCACATCTGGATTATATTAAAGACATGGGTTTTCCAGGGGGTTATCCGTTTCTTCGTGGTGTTTACTCAACAATGTATCGTGGTCGTTTGTGGACGATGCGCCAATTTGCTGGGTTTGGTAGTGCAGAGGAGACCAACCAGCGGTACAAATATTTGTTGGAACATGGCGAGACTGGTCTGAGTGTGGCGTTTGATTATCCAACATTGTATGGCTATGATACTGATAACCCACTTGCTCGTGGTGAGTTTGGCAAATGTGGTGTTGCGATTTCTTCTCTTCAAGATATGGAGATTTTGTTTAGTGATATCCCAATTGATAAGGTAACAACCTCTATGACGATCAATGGACCTGCTGCAATAGTATGGGGATTCTATATCGCAAATGCTGAAAATCGTGGCATTAGTAAGAATGCGATTGGTGGAACCATTCAAAATGACATTTTGAAAGAGTATATTGCTCAGAAGTCGTTTATTTTCCCGCCAGAGCCTTCTATGCGTTTGATTGTTGATACATTTGAATATGGATTTAAACAGGTTCCGCGCTGGAATACGATTAGTATTAGTGGATATCATATCCGAGAAGCAGGTTCAACAGCCATCCAGGAACTTGCGTTTACATTAGGAGATGGACTGGAATATGTGAAATCTGCGATGGAGCGAGGTCTTTTAATCGATGAGTTTGCACCAAGATTAAGTTTTTTCTTTAATGCACATAGTGATTTTTTTGAAGAGATTGCAAAATATCGTGCCGCTCGTAGGATTTGGGCTAAAGAACTGAAAAAATTGGGAGCAAAAAAAGACCGTTCTCTTCTTATGCGTTTTCATACCCAGACTGCCGGATGTTCTCTCACTGCTCAACAGCCTGAAATTAATATTGTACGTGTGACAATGCAGGCTCTTGCAGCGGTTCTAGGTGGTACACAATCTCTGCATACGAACTCAATGGATGAGGCATTAGCGCTCCCATCTGAAAAAGCGGCAAGAATTGCTCTAAGAACTCAACAAATAATAGCTGAGGAGAGCGGAGTAACAGATACTATTGATCCATTAGGCGGCTCATATTATATTGAATGGCTTACTGATAAGATAGAGGAAGAAACTTACAAGTATTTTGATAAGGTCAAACGGTTCGGTGGTGTTATTCCAGCAATTGAAAATGGTTTTTTTCAACGCGAAATAGCTGAAAGTGCATATAAATATCAGAAGGAGATTGATAAAAAAGAACGTACGATTGTTGGTGTTAACCAGTACAAGATGGACGAAGAATTATCCATTCCAATTTTGGAGATGGATGAAAAAGGGGAACACCGTCAAATAAATAGATTAAAGAAACTTCGTAAGGATCGGAATCAATCAAAGTTTGATAGAAATCTTAAACGTCTTAGAAAAGCAGCTGAGGGAGATGAGAATCTTATGCCTTATATCCTTGATTGTGTTCATTCCTATGCTACTTTAGGTGAAACATGTGACGTTCTAAGGGAGGTTTTTGGAGAATATAAAGAACCTGCAATATATTAAGGAGGATGATTTGTTATGGAACGAAAGATTAGAGTGCTGATAGCAAAGCCTGGTCTTGACGGTCATGACCGTGGCGCTAAAATTGTTGCCCGTGCTTTACGTGATGCTGGTATGGAAGTGGTGTATACTGGTCTGCATCAGACTGCTGATATGATTGTGAAAACTGCAGTTCAAGAGGATGTTGATGTTATTGGTCTTAGTCTGTTGTCTGGAGCACATATGACCTTGTTTATGGATGTTACTAGACTTTTAAAAGGGAAGGATATGGAAGATGTCTTGGTCGTAGGTGGCGGCGTCATCCCTGAAGAAGACATACCTAAGCTGAAGAAAGCAGGTATTGCTGGTGTTTTTGGACCCGGTACCCGCATAGAAGACATTGTTGAATTCGTTAGGAAGAATGTGAAACGATGAATGATATTGCTTCCAAGGTTTTGAAAGGTGATCCTCGATCAGTTGCCCGGTTGATTACGCTTGCTGAAAATAGTTCTCCTGAAGCAGCAGGTGCGATGAAAGATATTCATTTGCATACTGGTGATGCTCATGTGATTGGTATCACCGGTGTGATGGGAAGTGGTAAGAGTACATTGATTTGTGAACTTACTCGCGAATATAGAAGGCAGGGATTGGAGGTTGGTATCATTGCTATCGATCCAACCAGCCCATTTAGCGGCGGTGCCTTGCTTGGAGATCGCATTAGAATGATGGAGCTTGCCACAGATAATGGTGTTTTTATTCGGAGTATGGGAACCCGTGGAATGCTTGGAGGCTTAACTACTGCTGTGTATGATGTCGTGGAAATCCTTGATGCCGCTGGGAAGGATATTGTGATAGTTGAGACTGTTGGTGTTGGTCAGGCTGAGGTCGATGTGATAAAGATCGCCGATACGACGATTGTTGTCTTGGTTCCAGGCCTTGGTGATTCTATTCAGACAATTAAAGCAGGTGTTATGGAGATTGCTGATATTTATGTAGTAAATAAAGCTGATCGATCCGGTGTTGAACAGACTCTTGCTGAGGTTGAAAGTCTGGTTGATATTGCATGTACAAATAAAGATAGAAAAACACCTGTTCTTACAACTGTAGCTAAAGAAAACAAAGGTGTTGTAGAGCTCATAGATGAAATCAACAAACATAAGAAATATCTGAAAAAAAGTAAAATGTTTGAAGTTCAACGAAGGAAGCGATATGAGGCTGAGCTTGTCGAAATCATTAGGAAACGACTGATGAACTTTATTTTTGACGAATCAAAGTTTAAAGGTAAAATTGAATCATTAATTGATCAGATTTCTAACAAAGAACTTGATCCTTATACAGCTGCAGATGAAATACTAGGAAAGATTCTAAAGTAGGCGTATTACTTTCGTATTATTTTCCTTTAAACTCTGGTTTTCTCTTCTCCAAAAAGGCTTTCATGCCCTCTTTCTGATCATATGTGGAAAAACCTGATGAAAAATATGATATTTCTAATGAGCGAGCCGAATTTAGATCAATATCAGCTCCTTTATTGACGAGTGCTTTGATAAAAGCCGTTTGTACTGGTGATTTATTTGCTATCTTACCTGCTAGTTTCTCGACCTCCTCCATCAATTTTTCATCTTCAACAACCATGTTTACAAGTCCAATGCTATGTGCTTCATTTGCGTCAAGATTGCGGCCTGTCAAAAGAAGTTCTTTTGCTTTCATTCTCCCAACAAGCCTTGGTAGCCGCTGCGTGCCTCCAAAACCAGGGTGGATGCCAAGATTAATCTCAGGTTGTCCAATCTTAGCACTAGCTGAGGCAATGCAGACATCACATGCCATCAAAACTTCACATCCACCACCAAGTGCAAACCCATTTACCGCTGCAATAAATGGAAGTCGTGAGTTTTCAATCTTCATTAGCATGCCATGTCCCATCTCTGCAAACTCTTTTGCTTCCAATGGCGTCATATTTAACATTTGTTTTATGTCTGCTCCAGCAATAAACGCTTTTCCCTCACCAGTGAGTATCGCGACTTTTATGTTTTTATCTTTTTCTAATTCTTCAACAGCCTTTGAAAGTTCCATAATTGTATCTTTGTTTAACGCATTCAACACATTAGGTCTGTTAATCTTTATAGTACCAATGCCGTCTTTCTTTTCGACTACAATATTCTTAAACGCCATACCTAGATCACCTACTATAATCATAGAAACCTTTACCGGCTTTTCTTCCTAACTGACCTGCTTGAACCATCTTTTTAAGCAACGGACAGGGTCTGTACTTGGAATCATTAAAGCCTTCGTAGAGCACATTCATAATATCTAGACATACATCTAGACCAATGAGATCTGCAAGCTCTAGCGGTCCCATTGGATGGTTCATACCTAGCTTCATTACATTGTCAATTGATTCAGCAGTTCCCGTTCCATCCATAAGGCAGAACACTGCTTCGTTTATCATCGGTATGAGCACACGGTTTGATACAAAACCAGGTCCATCATTCACCTCGACAGGTATTTTTCCCATTTTTTCTGCAAGTTCTTTAATTAATGCTGCAGTTTCATCAGATGTTTTAAGTCCCCTTATAACTTCTATAAGTTTCATTATAGGTACAGGATTCATAAAATGCATACCAATGAAATGTTCAGGTCTACCTGTAACCGAAGCAAGATCAGTTATAGGAATAGTTGATGTGTTCGATGCGAAATATGTCTCTTTCTTACAAATTTTATCTAGGTCATTAAACAGCGCCTTCTTTACTTCTATATTTTCAAAGATCGCTTCAATAACGAGGTCAACGTCTTTGAGATCCTCAAGTTTTGCAGTGCCCTTTATATGCGAAAGAATTGTCTTTTTTTCTTCAACAGTTACTTTTCCTTTCTCAATGCTTTTATCAAGAAAACGTTCTATTTTACTCAGTCCGTTCTTGACATATTCATCTTTAATATCCCTCAAAATAACGTCAAAACCTGCTTTTGCAGCAACCAGAGCAATACCATGTCCCATCTGACCGGCACCAATAACACCTATTTTCTTAGCCTTCATATAAAAACCTCCTAATTTACCTTTCAATGATCATAGAAACGGCATTTCCTCCTCCAAGACAAATCGTAGCAAGACCTCTTGTTTTCTTATACTTTTTCATTGCATGCATAAGAGTAATCAGTATCCTTGATCCACTATTACCAATTGGATGACCAAGCGCAACCGCACCACCATGTACATTAAATTTCTCCTTAGGAATGCCTACTCCCTTCATCACTGCTACAGAAGCAGAAGAAAACGCCTCGTTATGTTCAACCAAATCAATATCATCGATACTGAATTTCATCTTTTTCAAAAGACTCTTCACACCAGGAATGGGAGCTTCCATCACATATGCTGGCTCCACACCACTCGTGTTATATCCTTTAACTGTTGCAAGTGATGTAATCCCCATTTTTTTTGCTTTATCTTCACTCATAACCACAACTGCAGAGGCACCATCGGTAATTTGTGAGGCATTTCCTGCAGTAACCACACCATCTTTCCTAAAAAACGGTGGTAACTTAGCAAGTTTCTCCAGTGTCGAATCTTTTCTAATCCCTTCATCCTTTTCAAAAACAATGGGGTCTCCCTTCTTTTGCTTAATCTCTATCGGTAATATTTCATTCTTAAAGCTACCATTTTCAGTAGCCTTCGCGGCTTTTTGATGGCTCCATAGGGCAAACTTATCGCAGTCTTGTCTAGTTACATTGTATTTCTCAGCTACGACTTCTCCAGTATTACCCATATGAAAATCATTGTAAACGTCCCACAATCCATCTCTTACCATGCTGTCAACAATTTTTCCATCAAAAAGACGGTAACCAAATCGTGCCTTCTCGAGTAAATATGGACAATTAGTCATACTCTCCATCCCACCAGCAACAACAACATCTGCATCTCCACATTTGATAGCCTGAACAGCTAAAACCACAGCCTTAAGGGACGAGCCGCACACCTTATCAACATGAAAAGCACCGGCTTCATATGGTATACCAGCCGCTATTGCAGCCTGTCGTGCAACATTTTGGCCAAGACCTGCAGAGACAACATTACCCATAATCACTTCATTGACATCCGTTGGTTTTATGCCCGCTCTCTTAACAGCCTCTTTGATGACCATACTACCAAGCTGCGGAGCGGAGAAACTTTTCAAACCACCCGCAAATCTACCCTGTGCCGTTCTTACACCTGAAACTATTACTGCTTCTTTCATGGTTATTCCTCCTCCAAACAATAAGAATCTAGCAAAGCAATCAGATTTTAATTTAAATTGTTTTCCAATACATTATACATAAAAGCATTGTGTATGCATATGTGAATAAAAATAGGCGATTATACAAACCTTTATAGATCGCGTCAAAACCGTTGTTCATATGCTTTTTTTAAACAACAAATCGTGATAACAATCGACAGATACTTTCTCTTTAGGTATATCTACAATCGAACTAAGAAATTTATCATTGTAGAAATATTTATATTGCCCTTATTTATTCTTTTTTATAGTTGAAAAAGAAATGAGGAAACAATTAATCAAAATTGTGGCAATAGACCTGTTAATAATGATTAGTGTTTTTAGCAGCGTTGTTCTTGCAGATAGGGTAGATTTTGTAAATGAGATAGCTAAAAAATGCTTAGATGAAGTTATGATTGATGAAAATGAAACATCAGTTATTACTTATGGTCCAATTTTACCTTCGTTAAATATCGTTGAGATCAATTTTGATAAAGGCGTTTCTTCACAGATACAAAAGATAGAGCAGGTACTCAATAATAGAATTTTACATTTTATCATTCCCTCTATATTTATCATTTGTACGGATCTTGATTTTAATGTAACTTATAACAAGAACATCTCTATGCTCTTGCCATTTATCAGACGTTTTTCATATTTTACAACAGTATTTAACAAATCAGATTTTGCATTTAATAATAAAACTATTTATGGTGAAAGTCACACAATTATCATTAAAGGATTTAACGGCTTTTTTATCTTTATTAGGGGACACTCTCCTACGCTAAATCCTGCAAACTTTGTATTTGTTGGTAATTGTAAAGAATTAACAATTATATGATAAAAAAAAGTGAAAGAGTGTAATTTATAATTTATTGAAATGAAATCAGCCCACTAAACTTTTGTAACAGTTGTTGCAATATTATTTTATACCAAACATTTAAATCTTATTATCTAATAGGAATTATTACAGATATGTAAATCTGGGGAGTAACAAACTATATGAAGAAGATATTACCATTATTGGTAGTAAGTATTTTAACCCTATCTGGACTTGGAGCAGTTGCCACAACAAGTGAGAAAAAAACCACCTCACAAACACTTCAGCCTGAACTTTTAGTTGATTTTACTGGTGGATTTAGTGTCACAGTCTTCATAGTTAATATAGGTAGGGAACCTTATAAAACAGAAACTAATATTATGATATTCATAAACGCCCCTATTATGTTAGTAGGACAAGTAAGTATTTTATCTGTGCCCTTACCTATCCTCCCATCTTATTTAGTATATGTAGATTCGGGATTAGTACTTGGGTTTGGGAAATGTACAGTAACTGTTTCAATAGATTTAGATAAAGATGGAACAATTAATGCGGAGGGCTCAGCAGACGGATTTATGCTTGGACCATTCGTCTTAATAAGGAATTCAACACCTATAATATTTACTCCATAAGCGCCAAAAGGCTATCTCTTTCTCCCTTGATTCCATATGGTAACGTGGAAATGAAATCAGCACACTGGTTTTGTTACAGATGTTGCAATATTATTTTATGCCAAACATTTAAATTAGGTCATCTGATTACAATATATAGATAAGATATGGGAGGTAATAAAAAAATGAGAAAGAAAATTATAATTGGAAGTCTGTTGGCAGTTTTTCTTATGATGATGTTGCCAACAGTATCCACAATTGAATCTGACGCAGTGAAAGAAACAATGAAATCACAGAATCCTATTATAATACCAGACATTGATATTGAAGAACTGAAATTAAAATATCAAAACGGTCCTGAACCAACGTTTTTTTTGATTTTCATACTTAAACAGATCCTTAGCCTATTGCGCATGATTAAATTTACAGCTTTATTTGCAGTTCTACTTATAATTATCAAAAGAATTTTTGGTAACAGTACTGCTATAATCAGCTAAAACCTTCTCTTTTTTTAATCAATAAAACGCTATAGACAGACTCTAACGCATTTTCTTTCTTTTTTTATCTCCTACCAAACATTTAAATTTGTTTTAGTCATTACAACGTATAAGATAAAATAAAGGAGGTAATTAAAAATGAAGAAAATTTGGATAATTTTGATAGTAAGCATGTTTATAATCAGCATGCTACCAGGGATAGTTGGAGAAAATGAAACAGTTGAATACACGCTTAAAGCCAAAAAATACATTGAAAATCGAGACGTAATTCCAATTTATACAGCACACGGCTTAGAAAAAACCCCTGTTGGAAAAGGTAAGCCTGGGGTCTATGTAACTATTACTAATCCAAGTAATGGTGAAACAGTGAGTGATATTTACACTATAACCATTGATTCCAATGAAAACCCTTCAATTAAGATTGATGGAATCATGGTTGGAAGCGGTTTATCCTATAATTGGGATACAACTCAATATGCAGACGGATCTCACACAATTGAAGCCTCTGCAAAAGGACATACCGACACCGCCACAGTTACAGTAGATAACGGGGGCGGGGGAAACACACCACCAGTTGTAACAATTACCAATCCTGCTGATGGAGCAACTGTATCTGACACTGTCACAATTACCGTGGATGCAACTGATGCAGAAGATGGACAATTAATTCCCGATATCTATATTGATGGTTCAAAAGTTGCAACTGCAAATAGTTATGATTGGGATACAACTCTAGAATCTGACGGAACTCATACTATTTATGCTGAGGCTACAGATAATGGCAGCCTAACAGGTTCGGATAGCATCACTGTAGCAGTTGATAACAGTGGTGGTGGATATGGTGAAGTCAAAAAATACGCTTTAGTTATAGGAATTGCTGATTATAGAGGAAGACAAAATGATTTACGATACTGTGATGATGATGCATTAGAGTGGAAGAGCTTTCTAGAAACTAATGGATACACTGTGAAAACATTGATAGATCGGCAAGCAAAAGCAAATAAAATTGAGGCTGAAATTAATAATTTATTAGCCCTTGAAGATGGAAACGACTACGTTGTTGTAACCTATTCAGGACATGGAGCAAAATACTCTAATTATGGTTCCTGTATCATATCACATGATTTGTACTACATGACCCATGGATGGTTTGAATCAAAATTTTCAAGTGCCGATAGCCCGCATATCTATTTCACCTTTGATGCTTGTGAGATAGGTGATTTTATAGGTCTCATAGGTAGCAATCGAGTTGGTGCTTTCGGAAGTAATAATGAATATTCCTGGGAAACTAGTGAGTTCGAAAACGGAGTTTTTACATATTATCAGATGGAAGGCTGGAATACCTATGATAATTTTGAACAAGATGGAACCTTTGCCGCTACTGAAATGATAAATTGGGCATCTGATAATGGTTATACGGTTGATCCATTTGTAGAAGATAATTATGATGGACCAATGACACCTTGATAAACTTATACCATCTCTTTCTTTTTTATCCCATAAAATAATATTACTGCCAATTTTGGTTTTAGCCAGAAAGAATCTATGATTACAAATCTATGTTAAATTTCCCTAATATCTTCAGCGCTACCAAGAATTCCATAACCACAACCATAAGGTCCATGTGGGTCATAAAATGGTTTACTATTGAGATAACCCCTGAAGTTTACAATTAGAAAATATAACGGAAGTGTCTTTGCTGTAAAAAACTCTCTATCAAACAGCACTGCTTTAATATCAACTAATTTTCGAACATTCTCCAAGAGAGAGATCGGCATTTTTCCTTGATCAACATCCTGAAATGCAGGTTCAAAATTAACAGTAAATTTTTCATCTTCTACAATATCTACAGATATGACTCTGTGAAAGTTATGTGTCCCAGATTGTTTTCTACTATGAACAATTTTGTCGATATCATCACAATTTTTCATCCGAGGCTTCCAATCTCGTTCCTTCTTAATATATCGAGGTATATCATGATAATCTACAGCCAGATACACTTTTCCTTTTGGCCTATCAATCCATTTCTTGAACAGTTGTAAGTTAATAGTTTTAAAATCCTGAAGTATGTTCTTCCATCCATAAGTTTTGATTCTTTTAATTACCGTATCTGCACTACATATCTCCTCTGAGAAGCAACTGAGTTCTTTT
Source organism: Thermoplasmatales archaeon (assembly GCA_023140035.1). GTDB lineage: Archaea > Thermoplasmatota > E2 > DHVEG-1 > DHVEG-1 > JAGLML01. The sequence goes on along the minus strand of JAGLML010000004.1, from coordinate 216 downwards.
ACAGTAGTCTCAATAAATTGATTCAGAAACGAGGTCTGTAATAGAATCTCAAATATCTCTTGATTGCTACGGATTGTATTACAACAAACAGGCAGTTTAATATCTCTCTTCAATGACTTCAAAATAGTGTTATATATCTTTTTGTGCATTCCCATCCCAAGTGTGTGTTTTGTGTTTTGTTAGAACATATTAAAATCACATTACACACACTTAAAT
>JAGLML010000039.1 GCA_023140035.1 Thermoplasmatales archaeon | reverse complement strand
TAGGTGCAACGTTTTCTGTGGGATTAAATGGATTTAATGCCAAATTAGGTCCGCAGTTTGGATTCGCTTTATTCTTTGTTGGCTTCATAGCAAGCATAGGTATCACTGGTGCCTTTTTCGGCTTTGCTCCGTTCATCTTCTACCTATAAAAACTAGAAGAGAAGGCGATAGACTTCAAGGAGTTACATATATAAAGAAAATCCCAATGGAGCATTCAGTCCCCCTTCCATGCCATAAATGGCATGGCTTTCCCCCAAGGGAAGAAAACGCCTGCAGCGTTTTGAAGAATCGTCCATGCGATTCATCCCACAACATAAATGTTGGGGATTTCTCGCTTGGATTCACGTTAAGAAACCAATCCCTCTTCTTTCTTTTTTAATTCCAAATAGCAGAAACACCCCTCTAACGCATTTTCTTTGTTTTTTGGTATTATTACCTTCGTTAGGCTTAGAACATGGGTTTTCAATGCAAAGACCAGGGTAACAGGGTAAAAGTAGGGTTTCTAATATCTTCTTCTTCCTTTCATCCCATGACATTTTTTACATAATGGAATTACTTTTAGAGGTTTAGAATAATCTAGACGATGCCATTCTACGTTAGAGGTAGAACCACATTCATCACATATTTCTGCTTTACCTTTATGATGTCGTGCCAATCTTCTACTCCATTCCTTAATATCATATTCTTTTAGACAATCACTGCATCCAAATGGACCAAAGGGGGGCTTTATTTCTTTGCCACAAAAACCACATAAACCTTTTGACCAACGATCCTGTTTTAATTCCTGTTTCTTTTCTAACCATGTCTTCTTCTTTTCTTTTCCGTATAAATCTACTTGCTTCATAGGCAGTATGGATGTTGATAATTAGTTTGTATTTTAAATTTGTTATAATTTATGTGCTCTAAAGATTTTTAAATAAGGAGAAAGTTACAAGACTGCAATTTGGGAGAGACATGTTATGCCAAAAAGCAGTAAAAAACAAATCAATGAAGATGATAAGACGTTCCTTAAAATGCTTCAGAAAAATTCTGGAGATAGCATAGAAAGTATAGCGAAAAGATGTGGATTTTCCAGACAAAAACTATGGAGAATAAAAAAAAGACTGGAAAAAGACAAAACAATCTGGGGATACTCTGCAGTTGTTGATGATGAAAAACTCGATGTGAAGCGTTATATACTGCTTGTTAAAAGATCTTCTCAACCAATAGGTGATGCAATTAATAAGATAACCAAACTTACATGCGAAAAAAAGGGAAGAGAAATTGGAATAGATGTTCTATCTGTTGGCTATCTCCATGGAGAGTATGATGTGGCGATTGTTTTCACGGCTAAAGATATTATACTTGCGAAAAAATTCGAAGGAATCCTTTCTTCTGAATGCCCAAATTTGATAAAAGAATTAATTCTTATGGAATATGTTTTCTTATTAAGGGATAGTGGAATAACGAACCCTGAAATTGAGGCATTTAGAGAGTTTTTTTAATGTTATGAAAGTGTAGATTTGGAGGGGAAATGGCAAATAGTAAAATTTATTATATTCATGGTTATCTATCAAGTCCAGACAGCAACAAAGGTGTGATTTTTAAGGAAAAGCTTGGTGCTGTTGCCATTAAATATCGTGATTGTGAACCTGAAAACCTTGTCATATCTGATTGCCTGAAACGTATTTCTGATATTATAAAAAATGACAAAAATGTTGTTTTAATTGGATCTTCTCTCGGTGGTTTTCTGGCAGTAAAAACTGCTCTTGTTCACTCCAATGTTAAAAAACTCATACTTCTCAATCCAGCCATAGTACCTCCATCTACCAACCTAGATAACCATAAGGATATGCCAAGAAGAATACTTGAAGATATGAGAGACAAGAGACTCTTTGAAAATAAATTGAAAGCTGAAATAATCATATTTAGAGGTACAGAAGATGATCTTGTTCCAGATGATTGGATTACCAAGTTCGCAAGGGTTCAAGAGGCAAAAATTATCTTATTAAAAGACGACCATAGATTATCTTCTTATTCTGCTTCAATTCCGAAAATCATTCAAGATATGGATTTTCTTAAATAAATGACAAATAATATTCTGTTGGTTTTTAGTTCACGATTATTAATTCTTTGAGTTTGCAAAGGTTCAAGAGGCAACAGTTATATTTCTACATGATGACTACAGATTTTCTCGCAACTTAACAAAACTTCCAATTATTATCTCTGACTTATTGAAAAAATAGATTTCTAAAACTATGTGACTTGGCTAGAAAGATTCCAAAGTTTATCACCAACATAGTGAATATTTTTTATGGCCTTCCCTGTATTTTTACTTTTCATTTCTTCGCCAGTCATTAATGCCATTCCAACAGCTAACGGTTTACGATGTTTTTCATCACAAATCCACACATAATCGCTTTTTTGAATGTTTATATCAGCGTCTATTATACCTGGTGCCATTATATCTGCTCCTTTTGAAACAAAGCCCACTGCACCCATGTCCACTACTACAAAATGCTCCTTTGGATTATACTTGTACAATCCACGTAATGTAAAAACTACTTTATCTTCAATAATCATAAAAACTATTTCTTCATCCACAAGAATTACCTTAAACTGATCAAGATTTCCTATTTCAACAGACGAATCAACATCAAAAAAATCTGAATCAAATTTGGTTTTAAGTTCATTTAAGATATTTTTTATTTCTTTATTTTTAAGTCGATGCCTATTTCTCAGTTTTACAGACATGCTTTGGTTATTATTTGAGTTATTTTTAATCTTTACCTCCCTAGTCCTGAAGCCCAAACTATTATAAAGAATATCCCTATTTCGTGTCTCCTAGGTAATACTATGGAAAAGCCACTAAAGGTACTGCATGCAAGTCTAAACAGCCGAGTAATGGTAGAATTAAGAAACGGAGTAGAATACCATGGCATCTTGGATGGTTACGACGTTCCCCATATGAATCTTGTACTTAAAAAAACAGATGAAATAGTGAATACCGAGCAAAAGGCTAAGCACGAAACAGTTATTGTAAGAGGAGATAATATTATTTATATATCACCTTAAAATAAGAGGTTGTTAAAATGACAAAAGGGACAGCATCCCGCTCTGGTGGTAAAAAAACTCACATCGCATGCAGAAGATGTGGAAAACATGCTTTCCACGTACAGAAGAGAAAATGTGCTGCATGTGGATTTGGAGAAACAAGTAAAATTAGACATTACAACTGGTCTAGAAACAAATAAAAAATCGCCTTTTCTCAAAAATTCGAAAAGAATATATAGTGTTTTAATTATGATGTAAGCCAGTTAATCCTATATAATAGGAGAAAACATCGAAATAAAGTGCGAGGAGTGAAAATGAAGAAAAAAATAGTTGTGCCCATTCTATGTCTAGCATTGGTAGTGGGTATGTTAAGCGGATGTGTAGAAGAAGAGGAAGAACCACCAGCAAACAATGCACCAGTAGCTAGTTTTAGTTATTTAGCTGATGGCAAAACATTGACTTTTACTGATGGATCTACAGATGCAGATGCAGATGATACGTTAACCTATTTATGGGACTTTGGAGATGGAAACACTTCAACAGAACAAAATCCAACCCACCTATATGCTGACAACGGCACATATACAGTTACATTGACTGTTACCGATGGAACAGATACCGACACTGACGAAGAAGTAATCATCGTAGGTAATGTGGCACCAACTGCAGGTTTTACCTATGTGGCAACTAATTTGTCGGTAGTCTTTACAGACACTTCAACTGATCCAAACACTGGCGACACATTAACTTGGTCATGGAATTTCGGTGATGATTCAGCTTTAAATACAACGCAAAATCCGACATATGCATATGCAGCAGCTGGAACCTACAATGTAACCTTGACTGTAACAGATACTTACGGCTTAACTGGCGTTTCTGACATAACAGAAATAACAGTTACGGCATAAGGCACATATTAAGTAAAAATAGCAGGGATAAGTAAACCTGCCCTCTCTTTTTTATTTGTTTTATCTGTAGATATATTTTTATTTTATTGAACTGTTCACAATATGGCAAACTATGAAGGTATTACCAGTAGCATCAGATTCCCTGGGTGTTCGTTCAATGGCAACGTATGTAGAAACTAAAGACTGTAAAATTTTAATTGATCCATCTGCTGCACTTGGGCCTAAACGATACGGCTTGCCACCAGTACAGCAAGAGTTGGATGCAATTTTCAAAACAAAACTAAAAATTGCAGAACTAGCAGAAAAATGCAAAATACTTGTCATATCTCATTACCACTACGATCACTATGACCCAAATGAGATGTTCTACAAAGGAAAAAAAATATTTGCTAAAGACATCGAAAAAGATATTAATAAATCCCAAAAAGAACGAGGAACAGATTTTAAAAAAATTGTAGAAAATATCTGTAATTTAGAATACTGTGATGATTCAAAACATCGAATTGGAAACACAAAGATCGTTTTTTCACCACCGTTTTTCCACGGTCCTGAAAACGTAAGACTTGGTTATGTAGTTATGACAACCATTGATGATGGCGAAAAAAGAATAGTACATTCATCAGATGTCCAAGGACCAGTAACCAAGAGTGCTAAAGAATATATTATTGATCAGAAGCCGGATCTACTTATTATGGACGGGCCGCCGACAATTTTTCTAGGATGGAAATTCAGCAAACAAAGCTTGCAAGATGCATCAGACAACTTGGTAGAAATAATAAAAACGTTAGAGTGTCAAGTGATTCTTGATCATCATTTATTACGAGACTTGAAATATTTAGATATCTTTTCAGAACCTTATAGAATTGGCAAAGAAAAAGTTAAAACTTTCGCAGAATATTTAGGTAAAGAAAACAATACCCTTGAGGCACATAGGAAAGAATTGTGGAGTAAATAACATGGGTTTCATTGAAAGATTAGAGAGAAATATTGCAAAGCTGGAGAAAAGAATAGGGAAAGAACAGATAAAAATTGAACATCTACGGGAGAATTGTGAGAGTAAAAAGATTACAAAAGCAGAGTTTAACATTAAAAAGATGCGAATTGAGGCAAAGATACACTCGATGAATTCTAGAATTAGGGTTTTGCAGGGCGGAATGACGAAAGAGAAAAAACATCAGGAAGAAAAGGCAAAGGAAAAACAAAAGAAAAAGGAAGAAAAAGAGAAAAAGAAGAAATAGTTTTTTATTCAATTGTCGTAAGAATTGGAGACATTACTAAAGTTAAATGTGATGCTATAGTAAATCCTGCAAACTCTTTTGGTTACATGGGTGGAGGTGTTGCAGGAGCTATAAAAAGAGTCGGTGGAACCAATATTGAAAAAGAAGCTATAGCTAAAGCTCCAATTGAGATAGGTTCGGCAATTGAAACAACCGCCGGTGTTTTACCCTGTAAAGTTGTAATTCATGCCCCTACAATGAAAAGGCCAGCAATGAGAATTGATGCTGAGAACGTGAAGAAAGCTACCTATGCTGCCTTAAAACTTGGTGAAAAGCTAAAGATTAAAAGTATCGCAATTCCTGGAATGGGCACTGGCGTTGGTGGTGTATCAGCGGATGATGCTGCACAAGCGATGGTTGCCGTTGTAAAGGGTTTTGAAGAAAAATTCGATAGCATTATTTTAATTGATCGCAATGAAAAAATGACAAATGCTTTTATGAATTTTTTAAAGAAAAAATAGGATAGGAAAGATTTATTTTCCAAGGATGAATGTAATAATATCAATGCTTTCGCTTTCTTTTTCTCCATAAATGCCATGAACTTCTGCAGATACTGTATGTTTTCCTATCAAGAATGTGTTTAAGTTGTATTCGTATGGAGCCTCACTATCGACATGTTGTGATTCATTATCAAGATAGAATTCTACACTATATACCTGTCCTTCTGGGTCAGAGATTGCCTCAACTTGCATTGTAGTTCTACCTATGAGAATAGGTACTTTGATTAGAAAGAGCGGAAATATTTTTTTGCCGAGAATATACAGTGACCCACTATTTTCTGGACACGTGAAGGTTATATTAAAAACAACATTTGATGGATACGGATCTTTTATGGAAACTTCCGGATCTCCAAATAAGTTTGTTTCGTAGTAAACCCATCTAATACCATTTTCATTAATGTGCCATATATGATCTTCTTTAGAATAGTGGTTTGCTCTTCCAAGTTCTCTCAAGTTTTCAGTAAAGAGTGCTGTAAAGAATGATTCATCTAAAACTTGTGATGGCGAATAAAGGGTGTTCTCGCTTCCAAGCCCAAATCGGGAGTTCATAATAACGGCAAAGGCACCATGTGGTGTTTCCACTGTGAAATGTTCAGCTGCACAATCCTCCATATAATAAGTTTCCCGATAACAATTATCAAATGAACCTGCGAGACAGGTTTGAGAGTAGATAAAGAAATACTTATCATTTGTCAATGATAATATATCACTGTTGTCTAGTTTCAAAGCATAATCAACAAAACCATGGCCAAGATGATTTAGTAGATGAGGAGTAGCAGTGTTGAGAATATTTATTAAATCGTATTTATTCCAACTGCCATCTCGTTCATACAGCGTGTCAACATTAAAATCATCTGGAATGAGCGGTATGATTTCGTCCTTATAGTTTCCACCATACTCCGACACTCCAGGGAAACCAAGGTGTTCACCGACCATAAGGGCTTTTACTAGATAAGGTTCTTCATCCGAGTTTTCATATGCAAGGGTTTTCATCACAAAATTAGATACTTCATCATCAGCATCTACACATGCCCTCCCAACGTAGATTTCTGCCATGAGATCTGCTTCTTCAACATTTGAAATATTATTATTAGTAGCGTTTTCACCCCATCGTTCGTCCATATCGTAATTATAGTTACCATCAAGACATGCATAATACACATCAGATGGGATGTCATCTTCTTCAAAACCTAATGTTCCGAGAGGCAGTCCTTCTTCACATGCGTAGAGTCCTCTCAGCGGTATAATGTTCTCACCATTAGGGTGGCCGTCAGCATCTCCACCAAGCAAAACATAATCGGTTCCTAACTCTGTATAAGCATGCCTGATAAAGTTTCTTATTTTTGCTTGTGTATCGTTAAACAGTTCATAGTTTTCTGTTATTTCACTATTGTAAAACGGGTTACTTGGATTGTTATCACCCCACGTACCATTTACTGAGTACGTATTGTTGCTTACAATATCTTCAACAATGAAAATGTCTGCTGACATGCCCTTATCAATTTTCGATTGAACAAGGTCTTGAAACGTATAATCGCCTGTTGCATCTTTCAATTCTTCGTTTGTAATAACGGCATATTCAACTGTATCCCTGCTGGTTGAGACCGGAGCATCATTGTAGGATGTCATATATAAGGGGTTATCAACAAGTTTTGTAATTATATCCTTGTCTTTTTGTAATCCTCTTATAAGGGTGTTAGATGTTGATTCCTTTGTTTTTACTTCAAGAGTAATATGTTTGTAATACGCTATCTCACCTGTACCCTTCATATATTGAACAGGATAGATGTTTACAAAGAATACAGAGTATCCTCTAAACGTATGAGTACCAACAATGGAATAACGCTTCTCTGGAAACGCACCATCATATTTCTTCTTAGACTCTTGTGGTGCTGCGTTACTTTCAAGTGGTATAATGTTGTGTCCTACCTCCACATTATAACCTGACCCTACAAGTGATTTTTCTTTTGCTACTACGTTCACAAAATCTAATTCTCTGCCATAAGGTATAAGCACCTTCACTGATTTTACAGGTAAACAGGGTTGATTTAAATCACCAGAATTGGGAAGTCTGTTGATGGTTACTCTATCATAAACCTCGTTGTTGACTTCAATTTTCTCTGTTTTTGGTTTTGGAAAGGCAAAATCTATGGTAATATCTCCAAGATTTTCTGGTGAAGTGTTGTAGCCTAAGTTGTCCACACCTGCAGCAACAGCAGAAAACAAAAACAATATCACCACACCCGAAATCAAAATTTTATTTAGGTTCTTCATTTTCTAATCCCCGTACTTACATTCTCGATTATGTTATATATAATTATCTATCCAACTGATGTATATTTTCTTTACTTCTGATAAGTATAATTAATTACAAAAAATCCTTGTAAAACTTAATAAATGATGTTGAATCCTCCAAAATCTTCAGTAGGTTGCTCATAATCGACCTTCACGTCAATAACATTTGCTAGTTTTGGTCCTTTTTGACACCATGCAAGCATTTCCTTCACGATGTCTTCTTCTCCTTCAAATACCGCTTCTACGTTTCCATCATATGTATTTTTTACCCATCCCTTTAAACCAAGCTGTTCTGCTTTATCCCTGGTACTTGCCCTGTACCATACGCCTTGTACACAGCCAGATATCAATACATGAACTCTTGTTTTCATAAAAAACCTCACGGTCTGAAACGCAATAATGTTCTTGGAAATGGGATTGTATCTTTAATGTTGTCAATGCCACAAATCCATGCTACAGTACGTTCAACGCCAAGCCCATAGCCTGCATGTGGAACTGAACCAAATTTTCTAAGGTCAAAGTACCATTCATAGTTTTCAACTTTTTCCCCCATTGCTTCAAGCCGTTCAGTCATATCCTTTATATCAAGGCTTCTTTGAGAACCACCAATTATTTCACCATAGCCTTCAGGCGCAATCATATCAAAACAAAGAGCTGTTTTTGGATCTTTTTTGTCTCTAGTCTTGTAAAATGCCATTATCTCAACTGGATAATGGGTTACAACTACGGGAGTTTTAAAATGATCTGCGAGTTTGTTTTCTTCTAGTGTTCTTAGATCTTTGCCCCACTTAATATTCATATTTTCTTTTTCGTTTAATATTTTAAGAGCTTCTGTATAAGTTATGGTTGGAAAATCCGATTCTGAGATTTGTTTTAATTTGTTGTAATCCTGATTTAAGAGTTCTAATTCATTCTTATTGTTCTTTAAAACTTGCTTTAAAATAAACCGTATTTCATCTTTTCCAATTTCTACGATATCATAAAGATCCATCCAAGCTGCTTCCATCTCAGCCATCCAAAATTCAGACAAATGCCTAGAGGTTTTTGACTTTTCAGCGCGAAAAGTTGGTCCCATATTATATATTTTCTCTAGGGAGAATATGCCTGCCTCGGCATAAAGCTGCCATGATTGTGAAAGGTAGGTTTTATCATTATAATACTTAACTTCAAAGAGTGTAGAGCCACCTTCACATTGACTTGGTTGTAGAATGGGAGCGTCAAATTCATAAAAGCCCCTTTCCCTAAAAAATTGATGAATTGCACCGACGAGAGTAGACCGAATTTTCAGAATAGATGCAAGTTTTCTTGATCGTATCCAAAGATGTCTTTGGTCTAATAAAAACTCGGGACTTTGATCTTTTACAATAGGAAAAGGTTCTGCAAAATTAACCACATGTATATTTGTTACCTGAAGTTCATATCCGCCAGGCGCACGTTTATCTTCTTTTATAATACCTGTTAATTCTATCGATGACTCAATTAATGCTTTTTTTGCAT
>JAGLML010000038.1 GCA_023140035.1 Thermoplasmatales archaeon | reverse complement strand
TAGGGGTGAAACCCCTATTTCACTCAATTGCTGTTACCTTATTAGTGTTTTCTTTTGCTAAAGAAGATCCTTATTATATGGGATTGGGACTTTTGTGTTATTTTAGTGGAGCCGGACTTACGCTCTATAATCATTTCTTCGTAGCAAAAAAATAGTTAAATAATGAGAAGTTATAAAATTGTAGATTTGGAGGAGGCAAAAATGACAACAGATGAGATACTTATATGGATTCGTAAAAGTGTTTTCTCATTTATCATTGGATTTATTATTACAATTATTCTTGGTGTTATTTTTGCAATATTATTTTCGGCTGCCACCGAGCAGTTTTACTTTGTAATGGGTGGCTTTCCTCTATCTTGGCTTCGTATAACTTTAGGTTTTGTTAGTTACGACTATTTTGCTTTTGTATTAGATTTAATGTTTTGGAGTTTTATTGTTTTCTTAATAGTAACAAAAAAGAAGAAAGAAAGAAAATTTCAAATAAAGGGATTTTTTGAAAGCACCGACAGAAGATTTCTACTATATGTAACTTTAATTTCTATAGTGATTGCATTAATTATTATGTTAATCACATATGGATTTGGAACGATGAAATTAAATGAAATTCAACAGGATAGTTCTTCTGAGGAGGGTTTTCCTCTCCCTTGGTTAAGAGTATCTTATGAACAAGAAGGTGATGTTTGGATTAAAGGTATGATTGTATCTGATTGGTTAGGTTTTGTTTTAGATGCATTTTTGTTTTTTGCAGTTTCATTTCTAATAATTAATGTTATTGGATATTTATATCACAAAATACGTAATTAAGAACCATGCTAATTGTTGACCGTCAATCATTAACACGATATGGGGGTTAAGTCTCTGCACATTAAATTGACGATTCTTCATTATCCTCTATAAGATATGGTAATAGCTCCTATTATAATCAACATCATTCCTATTAAAAGTATAATGCCCCACGTAGACGTTCCCAATGGAGATGTCATCCATATTCCTTTTAATGTTATTACAATCCCAGTACTCAATATGATAAAGCCCGCTATTGTTTTTGATATAAACAGTTCTCGGTGATATAATGCCTTATTTTTTGCAATTCCTAATTTGTAATTCATTTCCCATCTCTCATTAACAAGTTACGTTTTATTAGTTATTGTATATAAACCCATTCTGTTAAAATGTCAAAATGGAAAACATACCCTTATAGCTATTTGTTTCCCTCGAGTTTACACGGTAAACCGTGCTAATCATTGACCGTTCAAAATGAGCTTTTACAATTATATTAATAAATAAATGAAAATAAGGTTCTCCTTAAAACTAAAAATAGCTAAAAACCATTGTTTTACAAAAACATAACACAAAACAATTACTTAGCTACTGATTATAAGCAAGCCCGAGAGTTTTAAAATACCATATATAACGAATGCGGCTGATATCAATGCGAAAGGGACCAATATCCAATTTTCATGAATGTATAATCTTTCTCCTTTTAGTTTCATATTTGCCGCCAATGTAGATGGAATGGTATATATGATAATAAGTAAGGTTACTACCTTCAGTTCTAAATTGCCAGTCAGAAATATGATTAATGCAATAATGACAAGTACTACCGTAAGAGGATACATTGCCTGTAATATTTTTTTAGGGCCGAAAAAAACTGCAGAAGTTTTTAGCCCTACTTTTTTGTCAAATTCGTGGTCAGTTACTACCGTAGGTATATAAAAAATGGAAGCCATAATAAATGCTGCCAGGATCATAACCGGATTCATATTTGCGCCGCCTATACTCAATCCAGCAATAAATATTACCCCAGCCGAAAGCGCATTGCATAAGATGTCTCCTATAGGTTTTGCTTTAAATCTCGTCGGTGGCATTGAGTAAACATACCCAAATACATCCACAAGAAGAATCAGTAAGAAAAAAAGGTAACTTATTAGCCATGCAAAGAGAAGAGAAGAAAATAGAAACATCGTGCCTATGTATAAAGCCTTTTTTTCGGTAATTTCACCAGTGACAAGTGGCTGATTAGCAAGATTCATATCCTTTGATCTTCCGTTATGTAACTTATCTACATCTTTATCTGCTATTGAATTTACAATAAAAGAAAAGCTCATCCATGATATAAAAGCAATAAAAGCAAAGATCACGTGAAATGGATTGCTTTTTGAAGTTATGCCCAGTCCAAAACCTGTAGCGAAAGGAAAAAAGAATGTTATCCATGCAATTGGTCTTAGCAATCGTATATACTTTGATTTCATATTATTTCACTTAACAAGTTATACCATACCATATAAACATATCATTTTATATTAACTGCCCCTTTATCAGAATACAATCCAAAACTATTATTATTGTAATAATAATTACATGAACTGGCCGCTAATACTCTATAATTGAGTTCATTAGGGGGAAAGGATAAAATGAGTCAACTGAATAAAATTACAGAGCAGATAAAGATTTTAAAAAGTGCACGAGATATTCTAAAAGAAAGATATTCTACATCTGAATTTCATAAAAAGAAGGAAAAACATCCACAATCAGCGGTTCCTCCATCACCTGAAGATGAAGAGGTCTATAAACTACTTAATGCAATACAAGAACTTGATAAATGCATTAAAAAACTGCAGAATGAACAGTTTGAATTATTAAAAGAACAAGACTAGGCATGTTCTTAGAGTACGTTTCTTCTAATACCAAACATAGATTTTATCAGAACAATAATGGGGATGATTTCTAGTCTCCCTATCCACATATTAAAAATAAGCATGGTTTTTGCTATAGGACTCATTGTGATGCTTGTTATACCGGTGGAAAGACCGACATTACCTTGAGCTGAGCACACTTCAAAGATAACATTCCCAATACCCTGATCTTTAAAGATGGTAGAGATAATAATGATTCCTGCTGAAAGAAGGATAACCCACATAAACGAAATAATGGCTGCTTCATTGATTAAATCCATGGCATCATCCTTTGATAACGATTTTTCACCGAGTTTATGAATGAAGATGCGTCTGGGAGTTGAAATTGCCCGTTTGATCCTCCAGCCTACTCCCTTATACAGCAAGATTGCTCGGAATAGTTTTATCCCACCCGCGGTTGATCCAGCGGCTCCTCCAATAATCATCGCAAATGCAAGTATTAATTTTGCGGATTCGGACCAAGTCGCTAAATTTCCTACCGACGCAAATCCCGTACATGTCAGAGCTGATACAAATTGAAAACCAGATGTTTTCAAAGACAGCAGAAGGTTGTCGCCATATAAATCTAAATTGATAAATGTTAATGCGATGACCCCCAGAATGATGAGTGTTATCATTGCTTTAAACTGAGCATCTGACAAAAACTTTTTTATCCTGCCCTTAAGCAGGTCGTAATGAGCAGCAAATGCAATACCACCAAAAATCATCAAAAAGACGACGGCGATTTGACTTACTGTTCCAAAACTTACGATGCTATCATTTGTAACTGAAAAACCACCGGTTGCTATCCCTGTCATAGCATGGTTTATGGATTGCCATAGATCCATGCCACTAGAGGTGACACTACCAATTATGGCTAATGCGATTATTCCTATAATTGTATAAAGTAAGAATATCCACCAGATGGTTCTTACAGTTGATACTATTGAGGGATGGGTTTTCCGTTCTCTGCCTTCTGATTTATATAGTACATAAGAACCTGTCCCAGGTCGAGCGAGAATGGATAGTGTTAAGACAATTACACCTACTCCTCCAATCCATTGAGTAAGCGAACGCCAAAACTGCAAGGTAAAGGGAAGAAGATTTTCCATGTTCGTCATAGTAAGCCCGGTCCCTGTCCAACCTGACATGGATTCAAAAAAGGCAGAGAGAAAATCCATGGTAACGGTTGGATTCGTTTTATCAAACCCTATTAAAATAAATGGAATACAGCCAATGAGTGAGATTAATAACCATCCTAATGCTGCAGTGACCATTGCGCTTTTGAAATTCGATGGATCTGCATTTTTAAATATCAGATATAGAGGAATTCCAACTCCAAAAAACACAATTGCAGTGATGAGTATGGGGCCTATCCCATACCCCTCATTAAAATATAGAGGAACAACTAATGCAAATAGGGTTATTACCCCTATAATTATCGATATTCCACCAATATCTCTCAGAACAGTTCTTAGATCACTCATGTCTCTTATGTCTCTCCTTTACCAAACCATTCATTTAAACAAGAAAACAACAACTACCTTATATTTTTACTTATTTCTGATCTCTTTTATCCTTTTATCTAGATCTTCTTTTAGATCATTTGAGATGTCTCTCTTTGTGAATACGTCTGCTTTTACCGCCATCGCAATTTTATTTGCCAGCAAACGTGCGATTTTTCCCCTTTCTGTCTTTGGAGATCTGTTTACTAACGGATACTGGAATATTACTCCATGTTTTGGCGGTTTACCTCCCTCTTTCTTAAATCTAAAAAGCGCTTTTTCAGCACCTAAAATTTGAACCGTAGAAGCAGGCAGAAATGCAAGCTTTTGTATTCCCCCCGCAAGTGATATTAATCGTGCACCTATCAAAGATCCAACTATTTTGCTTATATTGGGAGCAATTTTATTCATATCAATGTCTATTTGTTTTTCCAATCTTTTTATTTCCTCATCCACTGTAAACAATGTATTTTCAAGAGGCTTAATTTTCTCTTCCGGTGTCGGAATAATCGACCAACGATTTAGGCGCTCAGAAAGCAAATTAGACGTTTGTATAAGATCATCAAGTGCATTTACCATTTGAATTATTTGCAAATCTTCTGACTTTAATCGTTCCTCAACCTTATTTTGAGCCAATGCTATTGAAATTTTATGGAATAAATCTTGAGAAAAACCATAGTCCTTGGGTTCAATATTTATTTCTTTTAAAAATGGATCCGAATTGGTATATTCCCCAATTTTTTGCAATCGCTTCTCAGTCACTATTACTTTAACATCTTTTGCAATTTTCCTTTCTTCAGGCAGTATGTTATTTTTTTCCATTTTTCTTAATCTTTTTACTATTTCCCTTTCGTCTTTTGGAAAGAGAATTTCTTTTTTTATTCCTCTTTTATCACAGAGAAACGTGCCGAACCATTTTGTAACAAGATACATTACAAATCATAATGGATAAAAGCATCCTTTTTAATCAAGTTTACGATAATAACATATAAAAATCACTGTGGCCAAGTTGAATAGATTTTAAATATATGTAAACGCTATTGACAACAACCTTTTATACTATATTGATATTAAGGTTGTTTGAAAACGGTGTTGATAATGGTAAAAATTGAAGAATTTCTATTGACTTTAAATGGGGCTCAAAGTGCCTATAAATCTACGCTTAACAAGTTTTTTAGAGTTATCGAAGATAATCCGGATAAGTATTTTATTAAAAGCAAATCTTTGAATGATTATGAGAATGATGTATGGAAATTTTTTCAAGCATTAAAAGGAAAACCACCAAAGTCTATTAGACATAATATATCGGTAATCAGATCGTTTCTTGAATGGAATGAAATTGAACCGAAGAAGAAACTCTGGAAGACAATAAACAATAGGATTCATGGAACAAGGGCAGTAACGATAGATGCAGTTCCCACAAATAGGGAATTAAAAGAAATATTACAACATGGAACGACTAAAGATAGAGCCCTGTTTTTATGCTCAAGCTCATCAGGTATGAGAATAGAAGAATTATTGAAATTGAAAATATCTGATGTGGACTTTGAATCAACCCCAACATGTATCAAAGTTAGGGCTGAAACAACCAAGACAGGCAATTGGAGATATGCATTTATCAGCAATGAAGCTACGGAAACACTTAAAGCATGGTTTAAAGAAAGAGATTCTTATCTTAAAACGATAGTTAATAGGAATTATTTTAGACATTATAATAAGACTATTGAAGATGATACAGTTTTTCCATTTGAATATGATGTTGCAAGAATTAGTTGGTTGAGATTAATCAAGAAGGCGGGTTATGATGAAAGAGATCCGACTACTAATAGATATAAAATGCACATTCATAGCCTCAGAAAATATTTTAGGACGCGTATGAGCTTAGAGATACCGGTAGACTTAGTAGAGGCTATAATGGGACATGAAGGTTACTTAACCGAGGTATATCGGAGATATGACGAAAGACAACTAGGAGAGATGTACAAGAAAGGTGAACACACAGTAACAGTATTTGAAACAGCGATAGATACAAAGGATCTGGAAGAACGAATCGAAGAAAAAGATGAAGAGATCTATTACTTAAAGAAAGAGATGAAAACGATAAAATCAGAAATGGGAAATTTTCAGAAGATAATAGATGACCCTCATTTTAGAATGGAAATGATGAATATGATGGCCAATCATTGGGATATGCTACAGAACAAACAGAATCAAAAATAGCCGAGTTAAGTCATGCTGTGACTTAAAAAATCAATAGAAAAAGTCAACCCACCTCTTTGTTGAAAATGAGAAATTATTTCGTAGATTAGATGCTCGTAAAGGGATTTGAACACCATTTTACTAGTAAAATTAATTATTTTCTCCCGTTGACGGTTGACGGGTGATGCTTGGTGACTGATGATAAATAATTGATTACATTATTAATATTTTTAGGCTTGCTTGTTCTCTTCGGGACGGGAACTGCAATTTACCAGTAAATTTATGACGACTTATTCATTTTTGACATTTTGACACGATACTTATAAATAGTCATATTGACAAATATTATCACGGAGAGAGTTGTTGAGATGGCGGAAAATATTTTGAATAAATGTGTAGGTAGATACTGTAAAATTGTTACTAAGGAACCAGGGGAGGAAAAAGCTAATGTGATTACTGGCATCATTAAAGAAGTTGACCATGATGGAGGGTTCATAACAATTGAATCTAAGCAAGGTTTAGGGATGCTAAATATAAAGACAATAGTTGCGATAAAGCCGAAGGAACAAGAGAAAAAAGTTTGAACAATTATTTATCTTCTATCTTTCATTGATTCAATTATCTCTTTTCCAAAATCAGTGAGTTTGTAAAGTTTGATGTTTTTCCCACCGCTTATCTGCTCAACAATGTTCAGACCGATAAGCGATTCATCCTCTCTATACCTGAAATTCATTCCTCTGATGGCACCGATAACGTTTGTTGGGGTTGTTTTAACATTATATGCAATCTCAGAGGTATAACTTCCACTTGGACTAATATCGAAAAGATACTCTGCAATCTTTTTCCTAACATTACTTCTCCTTAGTGACCGTATAACAAGAGGTCTCAGTATATCTGGGGAAGTAACTGTCCCATCGCTATCTTGCATCCCATCTCCAGTTATTTAAACATATGATACCTCATTTTAATAAAGTATCGTATGTATGTATATTCACCTGCATATGCATCTTAATTGAGATATTCAGAAGATGATGTACGTGCTTGTTTACATGAATAGCTGTCTTCAGAATTGCCTTATGTCCAAGGGAATCAATACTTCCTTGGTTTTATAGCCCCAGTATTTGTCTTATTATCGGAAACATCCGTGGATGATTCTGTAAGAACTGTAAAAACCACCAGTACTGTGATTGCTGGTTCATCGGCATGGTGACATCAAGTTCACCCCACTCGCTCTCAGCTTCATAGGGATCTTTGGCTTTACAACGAATAGTATAAGTATCCTTTTCAGACCATGAATGTGATTTAGTAATCTCTTCACCAG
Source organism: Thermoplasmatales archaeon (assembly GCA_023140035.1). GTDB lineage: Archaea > Thermoplasmatota > E2 > DHVEG-1 > DHVEG-1 > JAGLML01. The sequence continues at coordinate 1,864 of JAGLML010000038.1, read as the reverse complement.
AAGGATAATGTCCAATCCAACCAGTATTTGTATCGTCTCCCCATTCAATATAATACCAGATTTGTAGTCCTTCCGGGTCTGTCGTTTCAAAAGTATAATCATAGGATTGCCCTACTTCACCGTTTGTCTCACCATCTATAATCGGTTTATTTGGTGGGTCATTCGATTCTTGTATCCAAGCCCAAGTAGAATCATCAGACGTGTTGCCACTATCATCAGTAACAGTCAACATAACCGTAAAGTTTCCAGGATAGGTATAAATGTGTGTGAGGTTCTGTTCATCTGATACGTTGCCATCTCCGAAATCCCAAAACCAACTATACGGTGGATACCCACCAGTAGCAGAACCATAGAATTGCACAGGCAAATTGATTAAACCATAATGTGGTCCACCTGCATCTGCCTCTAACTCTCCTCTTCCAAATGCATAGAGATAGCCCTCACTCATATCATAAGTTGAACCTACATATATTGTTCCATCTTCACCAATACATGGAGATGATTCAACTGCCCAACCCGCAATTCTTTTTCGCCATCGTTCAGTACCATCGGGATTGATAGCAAGAATCTCACCTCCGGCATCACTACCAATGTTTACACCCACATAAATTGTTCCATCAGCAGAGATTGCAGGAGAGGACGTATGGATATGTCTATCCTGTCCCAAATTAAAAACCCACCTCATCGTCCCATTTGGATAAATAGCCCAAAGCTTGTCACCACCAACATAAATCGTACCATCATTTGCAATTGAAGGGTTTGTTTCTGTTCCATAACCTACTTTGCATTTCCATTTCATTGTTCCATTGTTTGGATAAAGAGCATAGAGATAATCATCCCAAGAGCCTATGTATATGGTATCATCATCTGCTATGGATGCTGGACCTTTTATATAGTGTCCTGTTTTGAATTGCCACTTGAGTGTACCGTTGGGGTTCATAGCATAGAAATATGTGTCACCAGAACCAATATAGACCGTACCATCATCACCAATTGCAGGGTCAGAGGTGATGTAATATCCTGTAGGATAAACCCATTTTACTGTGCCATTTGGATTAACCGCTATTATATCACCTTTATCAAATCCTCTCATCGTTCCAAAATAGATAGTACCATCATCGGCTATAGCAGGAGAAGAAGCAATTGAACCACCAGAAGCACCAACATTCCATTTCAGTGTTCCATCAGGATTAAATGCATATAATTTACAATCCCATGAACCAACATAGAGTGTCCCATCTTCAGCAAGAGCAGGAGCAGATGAAATCCACCCATCTGTTTTATATGTCCATTTTTTAGTACCATCTGGATTAAGAGCGTAAAGATAACCGTCAAAATCCCCAAAATAAATGGTACCATCATCATCGATAATTGGACCTCCCTCAACCCAATCACTTGTTTTATATCTCCATATCTCATCACTGGGGTTATCAGCAGTGCTATAGGGACTCCGACTTGTATGACAGTTATCATGGCATTTCATCGGCCACGATGAGTTCATCGGACCATTAGATGATATACTTGGTAAAGGTTCTACTGATTGTACTACATTTCCAACAATAATATCTAGATTATCATTAGAATAATCCTTGAGCATCTGCTCCTCATAATACTCATGCTTTGCATTGCCACCACTTGCATCAAGGCAATAGAAAGCCAAGTCATCTAACAACTCATCTCTCTCAACATCAACGGTATCTGATTTTAATCCTATAACCATAGGACTGACTGCTGAAACGATAAACAACACTATGATACCAAAAACAAGAGTGTTCTTAACCAATGTTTTACCTCCCATACTAATATCTATCAAAGACGTGTTATATAAATACTACCCATTGGCAGGGATAAACAAATATATCAG
>JAGLML010000037.1 GCA_023140035.1 Thermoplasmatales archaeon | reverse complement strand
TTTCTTCAGAGGCATCTGTTTCCAGACTAGTTTTAACATCTTTCCAAAGTATTATCTTTCTTCCCATCAAAAATTCATCAAATATCTTTCTTGATTCTTCATCGGTCTCTTTATCTATATTTTTAGGAAATACCGATTGTGCAAACGGATACATTTCATCAAGTTCAATAGGTACGGGACCCAAATGAGAATGTACCACTAGGTTTACATTTTTCTTTTTAAGGGTTTCTTTTATATGCTGAGAATAGTGGATTGAATATGGTTTATTTCCCTCTGGAAATACAACGACAGTACCAAACAATTGTTCATACCTATCTAACAAACGTTGGTGGATCCTATAAATAATAGGCCTATGAATAGTATGACTTCCAGTGTAAAATAAAGCTTTATTTTTGCTAATCGGCTCAAATTTTTCTAACCAAATCTTATTTTCTGTTTTTCTCAATTCTTTTAATGCATCTAGTAAATAGGGATTTGAACTGGCGCGTCTTTCTACCAATTCCCAGAGGTTTCCTCCAGAAATAGCGGATCTAATTTTTTTAATCTCGGCAAAACTAACATAGAGATTATGCTTTGCTAATTGTAAGATAATATCTGATTCCTCTAACTTTTTAAGCTCAGATGCAGTAAATTTTGTACATACGGGGCAGCAGCAAGGTAGCTCATTTAAATCATCTAGTCTCTCTGTTCCCCATGGAAAAAGCATTCTCCCATCATTTGCATATTTTGCATATGCGGAAGAATCAAATAAGTCACAGCCGAGTGCGACAGCCAAAGGAAATATCAATGGATGACCCGCACCAAATAAGTGAACTGGCTTTGAAGGGTCTAGTCCTCTTTTGGATGAAATGATGCATCGTACAAGGTCTGCATATCTTTGATTTTCCATCAGAGGTACTACTCCACCTATTGGATAAAAATCGGCATCGATTTTACTAAGTTCTTTTGCACATTTCACTCTAAGATCAGGATAAATAGAGCCCTGGACAGTACAGGCAAGCAACATATCGTCTTTCTTAGATATACTCTTTTTAGCACGTTTAACTGTCTCTTTTATTCCCTGTTCCGCTTCTTTTTTGGTTTGATCAGGCATTCCAAAAATATCTAAGATGGTTCCTACATCGCTTCCAATATCTCTCTGAAATTTTACAATCTCAATTGGATCTATATCAATATCGCCATATACATAAGACTGAAACGTTCCAGAATCTGTCATAACAGGACCGTCAAAATCTATGAGGTTGTGAACTCCTTTTTCTAAAACTTTCTCTTTAAGTTCTTTGTGTTTGTTTATTATGTATGAGTTAGTAATAACCATTTCAGTGCCAAAGAGCTTTTTCATTTCTTTTGGAGAAATAAGCATCTTGTTTGGATTTATGACAGGCATCAGATTAGGGGTAGTAACTGTTCCGTGTTTTGTTGTAAATTTACAAACCCTTCCTGCTGCGTCTCTGTCCTTAATTTCGAATTTCATTTCAAAGAGGATATCGAAATACAATATTTAGTCTTTAGTTGAGAAGAAATTATCTATTTGTTGTCAATTGTATCTTTTTCAAAGCTTCAAATTTTTTATTTTGTAAAAATTCTACTATTTAAACGTATTTTTTATCTTTACACGTTTACTTTATTAATGTCCACCCTTTATTAAGCACCTATCTGTATAGGGCTCACGATTCTTTTAAGTGTCGCAATTGCAGACAATGATGCCATGTAACTGGACTTTGGATTATTTGGATTAGGCATATTCTCTATCTCTGCTCGTAACCTGCCAAATTTCCCATGAGCCAAAATTTTATGATTTATTCTAGTAACGACTGGGTCTGCAACTATTTCTACTTTTGTATCATCAAAACCTATACCTGCAAGAGATACGCTTGCAGCTACATTGATATTCTTTGGGAATTTTTTAACTGCTTCTCTGGCATTTCCCTCAAAAAGAACTGTTCTTTTATCAAAACTTTTGCCTAGAGACGACGGCGGCTTTGTTGTTACAAGAGTTACTCCATCTATGCCACCAACACTGGCTGAAGATAACCCATCGATTCCAAATACTGCCCCAGCTGGAATGTAAACCTTACAATTTTTCTCTCTCGCAATTTTTTCGAGTTTCTTTCTAAAACTATCGTCAAGTAAACTTCCCACGCTCATTAAAATCAAATCTCTGCCGGCTCTAAGTATTTTTTCAGCATATTTTTTTACTGCCTGTTGCGAAGCTCCTTCAAAAATAACATCGACATCTTCCAAAAAATCTTCTACATCATTGGTCTCTCCTTTTTTAATTGTTTTACAGAGATTCTCGGCTACGTCCATGTTGACGTCAAAAAGATATATCTTTTCAATCTCTTCCAACTTGTCAGCAACTTTTGCAACGTCAGTTCCTATTGCTCCACAACCAATTATTCCAAGATTCATACAACTACCAAAACCTTAAAACGGCAAACCAATATAAAAAATATTATCATGGACAATATTGATAGATTTCTAAAGGAAGATCTTGGGAGGGAAGGAGACATAACGTCTGAGTCTTTGTTTACTAACGAAGATGCCCAGGCAGAAATTATTGCAAAAGAAGATTGCATTGTTGCTGGCCTTGAAGAAATGGGAATAATTTTTGAAAGAACGGGTGCTGAAACAAAACTACAGGTAAATGATGGGGACTTTGTCAAAAAAGACACGATAGTAGCTAAAATTAAAGGACCAATACGTTCCATTCTTAAAGGCGAGAGATTAGCTCTTAACATGATAGGTAGAATGAGTGGTATTGCAACAGAAACAAAAAAGCTTGTAAATATCTGTCAAAAAATTAATCCCAATGTAACTATAGCTGCCACAAGAAAAACGACACCTGGGTTTCGTAAATATGAAAAAAAGGCTGTCGTGATTGGTGGAGGAGAACCACATAGATTTGGATTATATGATGCAGTTATGATCAAAGATAATCATCTAAAATTAATTGGTTCTGTAGAAGAAGCGATACAGAAAATAAATAAAAAAATTCATAACAAAGTTATAGAAATTGAAGTAGAAAATGAAAAAGATGCGCTTATTGCTGCAAAGTTGAATGTAGATGTCATAATGCTTGATAATTTTGATTCAGATTTAGGAAAAAACACTGCAAAAAAAATAAGAAAAACAAATCCAAATATCCTTATCGAAGTATCTGGTGGAATTACTCAAAAAAATATTGAAGAATACGCTTCTTTTGCAGATCGTATTTCACTTGGTTGTTTGACACATTCTATAAAAAGTAAAGATTTTTCTTTAGAAGTTAACTAATTTTAAGGAAATATTTAAGAACAGAAATGTCTTTACAATATTGAAAAAAATATAATATTCACAAGTGAGGGATTCTTATTGTGAGAAGGGTGGTGTATTGATGAAAAAGGTTGTTGAAGATGCAATTGCATCTGCTAATAAAGAGAAGGAGAATAATGTAAGCACTGCTAAAAAAAATGTAAAGACAACAAGAAAATCCAATAAAAATGATGCTTTAAAAGGTTTCAAGATAGCAGGTGGCGTTGACAACAGAGAATTAGAGGAAGTTTTAGCGGGACTTACCACAACCATTAAAGTTGTTGGATGTGGTGGCGCTGGAACAAATACAATTGCACGTTGTTTTGCAGAGGGCATTACTGGTGCAGATTTGATATCTATCAATACCGATGCTCAGCACCTTTTACTATCAGAATCACCCCATAAGATCTTAATTGGTAGACATCTCACTCGTGGTTTAGGTGCTGGTTCTCTCCCACAGATTGGAGACGAAGCTGCAAGGGAGAGCGAACAAGACATCCGTGGGGCAATTGTACCTGCCGATATGATTTTTGTTACATGTGGGCTTGGTGGTGGAACTGGAACTGGCTCTGCTCCCGTTATAGCTCAGATTGCTAAAGAAACAGGTGCACTAACAATAGGTGTAGTAACCCTTCCATTCGGTGTTGAAGGCATCATAAGAATGGAAAATGCAGAAGAAGGTTTGAGACGTTTAAGAGAAATCTGTGATACTGTCATTGTTATACCAAATGACAAATTACTTGATATCGTTCCTAACTTATCATTAAACGCTGCCTTTAAAGTTGCCGATGAAGTGCTTATGCGATCAATAAAAGGCATAACTGAAATGATAACAATGCCAGGCTTAGTCAATTTAGATTTTGCTGATCTTAAAACAGTAATGAAACGAGGCGGAGTGGCTATGATTGGTCTTGGCGAAGCAGAAGGTGAAAACAAAGCAGTAAATGCTGTTTCTGAAGCACTTAATTCTCCATTATTAGAGGTCGATATTTCAGATGCAACGGGAGCTCTTGTCAATGTTACGGGGGGAGACGATATGACCATTAGTGAAGCGGAAAAGGTCGTGGAAGAAATTTATTCTAAAATTGATCGAAATGCACGTATTATATGGGGTACAACCATTGAACCGTCGCTCAAAAGAAGTTTACGAGCTATGTTGGTTATTACAGGGGTAAAATCAAAACAGATTCTTGGTCCATCACAAAGGTCTTTTGAAAATAAAGAATATGGAATTGATTTTGTAGCATAAAACAGCCAAATTCTTTATATATAACCTAACATTTGACCCTTACTCATTATAGGTGTCTAGATTGAAAAAGGGCGTAGGCATAATCGACAGAGCTTGGGAACTACAGCACAAAATAGAAGTAAGACAACAAAGAATAGGTAAAGGGAAGTACGGGAGAGTCCTTAAAATGGCTCGTAAGCCCACCAATGAGGAATATGAAAAAACATCTAAGATTACAGGCTTAGGGATACTATTGATTGGAGCAATCGGTTTTACTATATACATTATTAAAGAGTTAGCAGTACCTTGGATATTATCAGCACTTGGTTATTGAATGGTTGGTGCATATTGTGCAGAACAACGATTTTGAAGAATTAGATGAGGAACAGTCAAACATATTTACTATCAAAACTCAGGTTGGTAAAGAACAAAATACTGCTGATCTTATCAATAGTAGAGCAGATAAATCGAAATTGGACATACCATCAATACTTGTGACGCCTGAACTTAGAGGATATATATTTGTAGAAGGCTTTGATGAAGAACGCTTAAAGAATACGATTAAAACAATTTCATATGCACGGAATGTGCTCGAGGGAGACATTCCCATTGATCAAATAGAACATTTCCTTACGCCGGCTTCTGCAGTCGCAAAGATTACTGAGGGAGATACCGTTGAGATGGTCGCAGGACCATTTAGAGGGGAAAAAGCAAAGATAACCCATATAGACTATGCAAAAGAGGAAATTACCGTTGAACTACTAGATTCAATGGTTCCTATACCAATAACTGTTCGGGGAGAACAAGTAAGAATCATTAAAAGAAAGGAAGAAGACAATAATAAAGAGAAGAAGGAGTGAAATAACATGGCAGAAACAATAAAAGCACTTATTGAAGGAGGAAAAGCATCTGCAGGTCCACCATTGGGTCCGGCTCTTGGTCCCATGGGTATAAATATTATGCAGGTCATAAATACAATCAACGATAAAACTAAAGAGTTCGAAGGGATGAAGGTTCCGGTAAAAGTCATTATCGACCCAAAGACAAAGAATTTTGAGATAGAGGTAGGTACTCCTCCCGCAGCATCATTAATTCTTAAAGAAATGGGTGGAGAAAAAGGATCAGGCTCGCCATCAAAGCACAAGATAGGCAATATTACCATCGATCAAGCCATTAAGGTCGCTAAGATGAAATTTGATAATCTCCTAGGAAAAGATTTAAAAGAAAAAACAAAAGAAATCATAGGGACCTGCATATCGATGGGTGTTACTGTTGAAGGAAAGAATCCAAAAGAAATACAGAAAGCAATCGATGAAGGCGAATACAACTCTAAATTCGCTTAATAGCTTGCCCTTGGTTTTAACAACTTTAATTACTCTCTTTTTTACTCAAAAATCATAGTATTCAAATCTAACTAGCGAATCTGCTTTGTGCAATATTTTAAGGAATTAAAAAAAAGAGAAAGAGAGAGGTTGTTTTAGTTTGGTTTTATAACCCTAGCATATGTCCTAGTATCGGGAATGCATTTGGGAATCGCTCAAACAGCCAACTAAGTAGGTTAAAGTTGAAGTTGTATGCTTTGTTTTTAGGCATACTGACATCTAGTGTTCCCTCTGGACCTTCAAGACCATGCTCGTCTTGGGCTTTAGCTGTTATGGTATAGGTATCCTTTTCAACCCAAGTATGACTCACAGTTACCGGTGTACCAGATGCAGAAAAATCATCTGTCCATTCTGTGTCGCCATCTCCCCAATCTATGAAGTATTTGACATCATTTCCATCAGGATCTACTGCATTGAATGTGTACTCATATTCATTTCCTGCTTTTCCACTTGTTTGACCATCTATACTTGGTGCATTCGGAGGAGCATTATCTATTCCATATGTTTTGAAACACATATCCCAGGTAACAACATCTTCAAATATTGGTTGTGCACCTTGATTACTGAATGCTTCAGCTGTGTTTGGATAGGATGATGAAGCAGATTCATTTGTCCAGGTATCACCCTCATCAATTGAAACCCATGCACATCCATCAGGGTATGATTCAGAAATGTTATTTGCTCCCCAAGCATAAAAATTATCCGTAACATTCTCTGTTAAAGCAACAACGTAATATGTCAGGCCAGTTGTAACTGTAATATCGTCAAAGTCGATTTCCACCCAGTCGTAATCTTCAGTTGGTACCTGTGATGGATCAATATTTATTACTGTTAAGTCATCTTCTGTTAGTTCTTCTCTGATTGATACTGCCAAAGGATAAGTTGCTGTTGAGTTCTTACCAATAAAAAGCTCTACTCGAGTTAGTACATCTTTTGTCGGAATGAATGACTGAGCAACTTGAATACATATTGGTGGATTGTCGGGTATTGGAACATTACCTACAGGAACAGCAGCATTTTCTGTCATTACAGTTTGAGATTGGTCTAATTCATCACGTGATGATGTAGATGTTTTCGTTTCAAGTAGTGCAGTTGCACTTAGTCCACTTAGGATAAAAATTCCTACTACTAATATTGTTATTATTTTTTTCATATCTTTTATACCTCCCAATTATAATAAATATATCAATTTATCTAATTTAAATGTTTGGTATGAGATAATATTGCAACATCTGTAACAAAACCCAAAATGTTATTGCAGTGTGGGCTGATTTCATTTCCACAATATAATCTCTAAGGAATTAAAAAAAGAAAGATAGACTTTGACCTTCCAGGTATCCATGTTAGCATAATTTTATATTCGCTTAAAACCTCTTTGAAAAAATTGTTTAAGTGATCTAAGCATACGGTCACGTCTATAGTCAAGGGGCATGACAATTCCCTCACCCCATGTTTTTTTCTTGTTTATTTCTGAAAGAATAGTATCAACAGTCATGTCAGTTGAATCTACAATTGTGTAAGCATATCCCACATACAACAGATCATGTGAGTCACTGCCTCCAGTACCGCCAAGATTGAATTCTCTTGCAATCTGTGCTGTTTTTATATTGGTCTTTGGAAGGCTACAACTATTATATACTTCAATTGCTGGTATTTTTGTATAAATTTTTTTAAGTTTTTCCTTTTTGATTCCTGACATGTTTCTAAAAAGATGGGGGGCCACTGCTATTCCACCTACATCAATAATTTTTTCAACAGTCTCCTCAACAGAGAGACCTCTAGGAATATCTTCTTTTACATTTAAGCCAATCATATGTCCGTCTGCAGTTGATATTTCTGTGCCTGGAATAACGATGAAATCTTTAGGTGCAGCTTTTAATGCTTTAAGGCCACCTTCAACAGTATTATGATCAGTAATAGCCATTCCATGTAGTCCTTCCTTCTTTAGTGATTTAATTATATCTCGGGGACTTCCTATGGCATCATCTGAATATTGTGAATGAATATGTAAATCCAATTTTAACATGGTTTAAACGCCCGGTTGCAATTGGTAGATAGATTCTGTATTAGAAATTTACGGTTAATAAATCGCAGTATAGTTTGATATCATTCTAAAAAGCTACTATGCTGTAAAAACAGCAATCCACACAATAATGTTTATCAATAACGCAATAAGACCCATACGAAGACTATTAATCCAACTTAACTTGAGTAAATACTTAGAAACAAGCACAAAGGATAGGAAAATAAATAGCAAAGCCATCAATAACCCCCCAATCCATGCCCCTAAAATCAATTCAGAGATTAAGCCTACCAAACTAATAATAAATACTGACATAAGTAACGTCGTTTTAGAAAAATCAAATACATTTTTGATTGTGACTAGATTATAGCGATGTAACAGATATATTCCGCCATATATGATTAAAATATCTATAAAAAAATCCATAATGAATACAATTGCAATCCACGCAATATTTAGACTACTAACACCAATTGAACCATAATAAACTGGTTCAGGATCTGGATAGATTGGGATTGGATTTCCTGCAGACATTGTTACAAAAAAAATTGGTAAAAATAGAATTAATGAAACTAATAAAGCAAATCTAGCGTAATCTTTCATATTTTGTTAAACGGAGTTCATTATTTAAAATACGAGGTAATTTGTAAAGTAAAATGGTTTGATCCCTAAAAAATAAAAAAGAAAGTGTTATATAATGGAATTTTATTGCACCGCATGGGAGAGGCGAATTATGTTAAACAATAAGAATAGGCATCTTAACAACCATTATTTTGGTGAGTTAGAATTAGTAGATAAAGAGTTGTTTTTTATTTCAGCAAATAGACGCGATAATTAGCACATATTACTGTTTTAAAATCACAGTAAAAACCTATTTAAATAACATAATGAAGCTGTCAACATTCATAATACAAAAGATAATAAAAATATTTTAGATTACAGAGGTAAAATGATCGGAAATAATCTAACCATTATTCCCTTTCAAACATTTTTTGTTTCAAGAGAGATAAGCAACTGTCCTTTAATTGCAGATATCATAAAATTGAGCAAAAAGATAGATGAGTTGGGGATAACAGACAATAAGGATTATAGCATAAGTCTTGCTTATGGTAAACGAATACTGATTAATGCCAAAAACGTTAACATTGAAAGTATGAATCAGCAAGACATCATAGAAATCGTGGATTATGACCCTGTGAAAAACATTATTTTGGCAATAGGGAAAAAAGATCCATGCATTGAAACACCAGTTCATTGGCTTATACATCATGCAAGAGATGATGTGAACGCAATTATCCAGCTCAACGGGGGAAAAGTTGCGAAAAGGTTATCAAAAAATCTACCCATTACTGAAAAAGAATGTCCATCTGGCACTCTTGAACTAGCAAAGGAAGTTTTAAAAACACTTAGAGCTAGTAAAAAAATCGTGATTAAAAACAGAGGAGGTTTATTTGTAGGAATCAGTCTAAAGGAAGCTGAAGATCTGGTTTTAAAGATTTATGGGGAATCCAAATGAAAGTTGAAGGAAAAGAATACAGATCTCTTTGGGTTGAAAAAAACCTTATTAAGTTCATAGATCAGAGAAAATTACCATATTTATTCGAGATTTTTACGGCAAAAACTGTAGATGATATTACATTTGCTATAAAGA
>JAGLML010000036.1 GCA_023140035.1 Thermoplasmatales archaeon | reverse complement strand
GAAGGTACACAACGACAGTTTCAGAAATCAAATCTTAGTTATATGCAGATATCTAAGATATTTATTACTCATTTCCATGGAGATCATTTTTTAGGTTTACCTGGTCTTATTCAAACAATGCAGTTAAATGATAGAGAAAAACCCTTACATATTTATGGACCACAGGGTATGGACAAGCTAGTATCCCAGCTTTTATCTCTTGGCTATTTTAAACCTTCTTATAAAATAGTTACACATGAGATAAATGATGGGGACGCTCTAGATTTTGATGGATATACCATACATGCGTTAGAGGTGAGACATAACGTTCCAGCACTGGGGTACTGTATTGAAGAAGAAAAACGCCCTGGAAAATTCAACAAACCCAAAGCATTAGAGTTAGGTATACCCGAGGGACCAATGTTTAGCAAACTCCAGAGGGGTCGTTCTATAACTTTGGGCAATGGCAAAAAAATCACTCCCAATATGGTATTGGGTCCACCTAGAAAAGGAAGAAAAATAGCGATATCTGGAGATACCATTCCGTATGAAAAGATAGTAAACCTTTCCAAGGGTGCAGATATTTTGATCCATGATGGAACTTTTGATTCGGAACTTGAAGATATTGCAGGGGATTATGGACATACGACTGCTTTTCAGGCTGCAGAGATTGCCAAAAAAGCAAAGGTAGAAAAGTTGTTTTTAACTCATATTAGTCCTAGGTATTTGGATCATCGAGTCATTGAAAACGATGCACGAAAAGTCTTTAAGAATTCGTTTGTCCCGAAAGATCTTCAGGATGTTGAAGTAAAGTTGAAAAAATAATTTCTCTGCTTATAAAATCAATATTTAGGTAAGGAGAACTCTCCTTAAAACTCTCCTTTAAGAACAGTTCAAAAATGCGTCTTTGATGATAGAGAATAATAAAAGATTCTCACTAACCATGAGTGGAGAAGGACACCTTCAATCCTTCTCTATTCTCATTATTTTTTTAAATAATAACCTTCTGGGCACATAACAACATTGTTATTCAAAAAATATGGGGGAAAATTTAGAGATAACCATATAGCTATGATTGGATCATAAATTCTAATCATGAGGCTATGATTGGAGTCTCTAAGGAGAAATCAATCTGTAATCATAATTTATGATTAGGTTTTGGAGCAATACCTAGTACATCTATGACTTGACGCTCTACTTGAGATTTATGAATCTACTTAATATAGAACATGAGGCATTACTTTGTCTGGACATTGATGTGGATGAATAACTCTGTGATCCTTGTTTTGCCATGACCTGATTGTATGATTGCATGTTGTAGTTTACGATAACTATCAAATATCCCCAACCACTCTCAGCACCATAAATATCCTTAGCTTTCACTTTTACAAACTTAAGAGAAATTGGTTGAGACCATGTATGGTTTGTGATTATTTCAACGCTTGTTGGATTGGGGCCAAGCCATCCACTGTTGCTGTTATCTCCCCAGTCAACCCAATAGTATACATCATCTCCATCAGAATCTGATGTGACGATCGTAAATTCGTACTCTGTATTAGGTCGTACAAACACCACTCCTGGAATTATTGGATCTGAACCTCGTATTGATGGTGTATTTGGTGGCTGATTGAACTCTTCTCCTGTAGTAAATTCCCATATGGAACCAGGTGCTGAAGCACCATTGTCATCCCAAGCAACAATCTGCCAGTAATAGGTGGTATTATAGCTTAATGTACCTGGGTCATAGGTTGTCCCTGATTGATTGACAGAAACCTTTGTCGGTGGACTGGTCGTACCAAAGTATACATCATAGGTCACCGTATCACCAGGATTTGGATCTCCTCCTGTCCAACTCAGATCAATTTCAATAGGAACATTTGTTTCCCCATTTCCTGGATGAGGATTGCTAGGAATATTCGGTGGATAGTTCGTTCCCGTTGTGAAGTTCCATATTGGCCCAGATGATGTGGCACCATGATTATCCCACGCCACGATCCTCCAGTAATAGGTAGTACTAAAGTTTAGAGTTCCTGGATTATACGTCGTTGTGGACTGGTTATTGACCGCTTTTGGTGGTGGATTAGCCGTCCCAAAGTACACGTCATATGTCACTGTATCACCAGGATCGGGATCACCGCCATCCCAACTTAAATCGGCGTTGAGATCAACATTTGCCGCACCGTTTGGTGGATCTGGATTATTTGGTGTATATGGCGGATTATTGAATCGTGTGGTAAAGCTCCAGACAGATCCTGTCGTTGATGCTCCGTAGCTATCCCACGCTACAATCTTCCAGTAATAGGTTGTACCATAAGTCATGGTTCCGGGGTCATAGGTAGTTGTCGTATGGCCATATACTGCTATAGGTGGAGGATTGATCGTACCAAAGTACACATCATAGGTCACCGTATCGCCAGGATCAGGATCTCCTCCCGTCCAGCTTAGATCTTCATTAAGGTCAACATTTACTGCTCCATTTGATGGAGAAGGGGCACTTGGTGTATTTGGTGGACTGTTTGCTCTTGTGGTGAAATGCCATATCGATCCTGCCGTTGTGGCACCATATTCATCCCACGATACAATCTTCCAGTAATAGGTGGTGTTATGGTTTAGTGGTCCGGGATCATATGTGGCATTAGATTGATTCGTGATAACCTTCGGTGGTGGACTTGTGGTACCAAAGTACACGTCATAGGTGACTGTATCACCGTCGGGATCTCCACCACTCCAACTCAAATCAGCATCTAGATTGACGTTTACTGCTCCGTTTGGTGGATCTGGATTATTTGGTGTATATGGCGGATTATTGAATCGTGTGGTAAAGCTCCAGACAGATCCTGCCGTTGATGCTCCGTAGCTATCCCACGCTACAATCTTCCAATAATAAGTACTACCAAAGTTTAGTGTTCCAGGATCGTAAGATGTAGCAGACTGATTGTCAACCATTTTTGGTGGTGAACTTATAGTACCAAAGTATACATCATAGGTCACCGTATCGCCAGGATCAGGATCTCCTCCCGTCCAGCTTAGATCTTCATCGATATCTACATTTACTGCCCCATTTGATGGATCGGGATTACTTGGTATGTTTGGTGGACTGTTTATATAGTAGCTTACTCCCCACATATCAACTGCAGGAGAAGAAGATGGATTTGTTCTTGAAAATGTTGCCATTAATCTGATAGATGGTGCACTTATTCCTGAGAGATCCCATCCAGAAGAAATATCATGAAGGATCATTATGCCTGTATTTCCATCTAGAATATCAAAGACAATATCACCGCGAGAAGACACTTCTGTAAACTCATCCCAATAAGCTAGATTTAATGGTTCAATCTTAATTGATGTCACATGGGCCACGAGTATCAGTTCTTTTTCGTTACCAAAAACGTAACTCACATCAGTTCCGCTTGGCATATTTAAACTCCAGATGTTGCCAAATACATCAGGCATATGGTTCCATGGGGGGGTATATGTTATCCTGGTGTCCTCCCATGCAGTAAAGATCTTTCCGTCACCAACAGCCATGTTTGCCCAATCTGCTTCTGCAGAACTACTTGCTGAAAGTTGGACCTCTCCAGCAAACACATCTCCTTCGGAGGTTACGAGTTTGCCCCTTATTTTATTGTTATCATCATATGAAACAAAGAAGAGTGTACTCAGATATGGTACGATGTCTGTTCGTATATACTCCCCGCCACTGATTTGAAACGTGCTGATAACGGTATTTCCTGAACTATTCAAGATGGTACCCCAAACGTTACCATGCCAGTCACCACTGCTTATGTCGCCATCGTTCCAGGTTATTAGAAAACGCTCGGTTTCTTCACAAAATGCGACACAGGGGAAATTGTAATCGGTAGTACTGGTTCCCGTGGCAATTGAAATAGTATTGCCAACTTGATTCAGATCTTTATCAAACAACCCTGCTTTTATACTGAAGGGACCATTATCAGGAGTGAGTCCGTCTTCCCAGACAATCATATACTGCTCATTAATGGTATCAAAGGCAACCCATGGTTCGCATTGAGTATTGGCAGCACTACAAATTGTCTTTTCGCTACCAACTGTGTTACCATTTGTATCATAGAGCCGGCCATAAATGTTGTAATTGCTCATGCCATTTCGAGCGTCTTCCCAAACGACGCAAAATCTGTTATTGACAGAGTCGAATTCGACATTTGCATCAGCCTGACAATTGGATGCAGTGCATACGTTAATTACGCTACCGAGTTGTAACCCAGAGCCACTTCTTTGTACTGTCCTAGCTTTAATGTCCATTGTAGTTGCACTTGGGTTGGCAACAGTATCATAATGTTCCCAAGCAACAAACCATTTACCTTCACCATAGTCAATAGATGGATTTTCATTTCTATGCCAAGTAGTTGAATCTTTAAACACTAATCTGTCATCAACTAACTTATTTCCCTGTATATCATAAATTGAGGCTCTTATTTCTTGTTTAAAACCCCAGGTGTATGGAGGGTAATACGCTTGTCCTTCCTCCCAAGCAATTATGAATTCTCCATTTCCATAGCAAACATCTGGATCCCAAGTTCCTTCATTATTTAAATGATTTGTAATCTTTTCATCATTTGTCCACATATCTTGCCAGTTAAATACACTGTTGAAATCACTTTGACTTGTCGCAGATGGATTTCCATAGAAGAGGTACATCATGCTTTGTCCGTTTTGAAGGGATGGTACTTCTACCCAGACCGTTGCTGAACTTGCATCCTTTTCCTCTATCCAATAGTCTAGCCAGGTCGTTGGGTAATCTTCATGTTTAAACCTAATATCATCATAATCTGATTGCATTTCAGAATCGTAGTCCACCGTAAAATTTATTGCATAATCAGTCACTGGGACGCCGTTATTGGTGACAGTAATTAGTTTCATTCGAGTCCACACAGGATCAGTCCAGATGGAATAGGTGTTTATCATCTTCACTTCTCCACTATCAACAACGTAATTGTCTGATGCACCTGCACCGGGCGGAGAAGGATCTATCTTTGATTCATCGTTAAAATGGTCTTCCCACGACGAAGAACCTTTTAATCCTTCGTTTAGTATATCGCCTTTCTCGTTGGGCAAAGTTTCTTTTTCAACATCGATATTGATTTTAATAATAGCCTGCACCACTGAAGCAAATACTAAAACAAAAAATATTGCCACAGTAGTTATTTTCAAAATACTCTTCCTTTCTTTCATCAGGCCTCCCTATTTGCAAAAGTACGTTATAATATATAAATATTGTTGAAGGGTGGTTCTGTCACATATTTTTCTGGGCTAAAAACCAAATTGGCAGTAATTATATTACCAACGTAAATTCCCCACCGTAAAATTCCCAACGTACTTTTACACAGTACCGGAAGTTGGAGTTTATATAAATGCGGACGGAGATGTAACAAAATATAGTTGGGAATATAACGTTGAAACGAATAAAGAAACCCCTTTAAATATAGCTGCAAAAGAATTATATCCCTAAGTTAATCGATAATTGAAACGGACTTTATGAATTATTATTACCTCATTCTATAAGCATTTGTTACGGTATTTAAAATGTACCTAATAGGAAACCATTAGTTTGCTTTAAATTATATTTTTCTTAAGGAAGGAAAAACACCCTTAACCGTAACACAACCACCCATATTTTTCAAATAGCAATTCTTTGATACTTTTTGTCCTAATTCTCTTCGATTTATATGAAAACGATATAAAACACCCCCCCAAACGATATAAAAACAGTTGAGAACAATATAAAAAATGGTTGTAGGAATATATAAAATAGCTTATAGTTTAAATAGTTGATTAGGAAATGACTGAACGATATAAGATACTGGTCTTTCTTTATATCGTTCTCAGAATTTTTTAAAAATATTGGCTTTGCACTTTTATTCATGTTTTTATCCCCTACAAAACATTTAAATTGAGTCAATATATTAGAATTAACAAGGAGGTAAAAAATGAAAAAGAGAATAATAATTGGAAGTTTGTTGGCAGTTTTTCTTATGATGATGTTGCCAACAGCATGTGCAGTAGAATCCAACATGGTTAAAGAAACAATGGAATCACAGTATCCTGTTATAATTCCAGACATAGATTTTGAAGAGTTAAAAGAAAAATATAAAGACAGGCCCATTGAACCAACGTTTTTTTTGATTTTCATACTTAAACAGATAATTGGTCTACTGCGCATAATTAAATTTACAGCTATATTTGTAGTTTTACTAATAATTAAAAGGATTTTTGGTAATACTACTGCTATAATCAGCTAAAACCCTGGTCTCCCCCCCCCTTCTCTTTTTTTAAGTTTTACACAATAATTTACTGCCAATTTGGTTTTAGCCCAGAAGAACCTGTGACAGAGAGTAGTATTTATATATCATATTAATCTATAGAACATCATATTTTAGGGAGTAAGTAAAAAATGAAATTTATCCTTCTAAAAACTGCTGGAATGATGAGCCCTGTTACAATAGGTACTCTCTATGGGGACTATCATTCCGCAACTATTTATCCCCCTTTAGGATTAGAATATATCGGGGCATCATTAGAAGATGATGGTCATAGAGTTGAAATTATCGATCTTAATTTAGAGAGTTCACCATTGGAACATCTAAAAAATTCTCTGAATTTATCAGATGCTGTTGGAATGAGTGTGTATTCTAACAATTACGAATATGTATCAGATGTTGCTAAGATGATTAAGGAATTAAATCCTGAAATTCCTTTAATTATCGGTGGACCACATTGTACCTTTTTTCAAGAACGTTCTCTACAGGATATTTCCCATGCAGATATTAGTGTAATTGGTGAGGGAGAACACGTAATTATTGATATAGTTCGGTATCTACAGGGGCGGAAGAATCTATCTGATATTCGTGGAATATATTATCGTGAAAAAAACAAGATCAAATCGGGTAAACCTCTTAAGGTAATCGATGATTTAGACTCTCTTTGTTTTCCCGCCCGTCGTCTAGTAGATAAATATGATTACGGAAAGTTGAACAATCGATATGTTTACAAACCTAGATTTACTACTATGAATACTAGTAGGGGGTGCCCGTTAAAATGTCGATTTTGTGCACGATATGGTAATGTTATTAAGAATTGGGGTTTTAGACAAAGATCGGCAGATAATGTCATAAAAGAAATTCGAGAAATTGATGATAAATATGGTTCAGTTATGATCACCGATGATAACTTCTTATTCGATAACAAACGAGCTCATAAGATGTTGGATGGAATTATCGAGAGCGGAACAAACATTGATTTGTTGATTGAAGGTACTCGTGTTGATGCAGCAGACCGTGAGCTGTATATGAAAATGAAGAAAGCTAATGTCAAATTTGTGGCATATGGAATAGAATCTGGAAATCAGGATGTCCTTGATTTTTATAAAAAAGGGATTACCTTGGATCAGATTCGCAAGGCTGTGCACCTTAGCATTGAAATGGGTTTTATTACTATAGGCACGTTTATGTTAGGCGGTCCAAGTGAAACTAAAAAACATATTGAAAACACGATAGATTTTGCTTGTTCTCTTCCACTAGATGGGGTAATTTTTTATCCTTTTCAGTATCAGATGGGATCACCGTTGTGGTATGAAGCAGTAGAGGATGGAAAAATCTCAAAGGAAGAATTTATGGTTCCTGCTGTTTCAAGTCGAGGTCTAGGAAATTTCACGGTAGAAGAACCAGATAAATATGTAATAAAAGCAATTAAACGTTTTTATTTAAGACCTAGTTTCTTACTTGGTCATATTTATCGAGCTTTCTCCAGAAAAGATTTCAAGTTGTTAAAATATGGTTTTAGAATGATTACCTCTTTTTATGAGATAAGGACAAAATAGCACTGTGAACTAACGAGACAAACCCTTAGGAGCAGACTTAGTTTGGGTACAGGATTTAAATACTTCTACTTTCATAAGAATTTATTTAACAGGAGGAAATAATTGGAGGTATCATAAATAATATTAGATGACTTAGCACCATTTGTTAAATCAAAACTAAGAGAAAAACCAGATAATCCTAAAAGCAAGATTAGAACTGCTTATAAAAATTTTTCAAGGAGTTTTTTAGATAGATATGAATTTTCTAAACTGAAAAAAACAATAAAATGGGCATATAAAAATTCAAATTATTATCATGATATTTTCAAAAAAAATAACATTTACCCACAAGATATAAAATCATTTTCAGATATGACTAAAATCCCTATAACACTTCCTAAGGATCTTCAAAATAATCCAAAATCCTTTTTTTGTGTCCCTCAAGAATATTTCATAAAAGTTTTTACCTCCTCCGGAACAACAGGAAAACCAAAAAAAGCATATTTAACAAAAGGTGATCTTAATAGAATCGCACAATCTGGGGCTACAGGAGCAAAACTACTCTATGGAATTACTAAAAATGACGTTATTAGATTAACTTTCCAAGTTGGTTATGGTACAGAGATATGGGGTACTAGATATTGTCTTAATAGGGCTTATGGTGATATAATTGGTTCACTTATTATTGCAACTGATAGACTACCTCTAAATGAAGAAATAGAAATATTAAATGAATACAAACCAAATGTATTTAGCGATGTACCATCAAGAGTTAATTATTTAACAAAAGAGCTGAGTAAAATTACTGATTTAAAATCGCTTGGAATAGAGAAATTTCTAGTCGGAGCAGAACCAATACCCACGCCTATGAGAGATAAAATCGAGAAATCTTGGAATGCAGATGTATTTATGGGTTATGGCATTAATGAACTTGGACTATTAATGGCAGGGGAATGTGAATATAAAAATGGAATGCACCTAAGTGAAACAAATTTTTTTACTGAAGTAATAGACCCAGAAACAGGAGATCAACTTGAAGATGGTGAAACCGGTGAAATAATTTATACTTCACTTGACAGATATGGTATGCCTCTTATAAGATATAATTCACATGATCTTGGAAGAGTTATACCAGAAATATGTAAATGCGGTCTTCCATTAAAAAGACTTGAAATTAAAGGGAGAACAGATGATATACTTCTGATTGGTACTGGTGATAATTTACATGCCAAAAAGTTTGACGATATGATTTTTAGTATCCCCGAGGTTGTTGAATATCAGGCTATAATTGATAAGAAGAATGGGATGGATCGAATAACAATTATTGCTGAAAGTCAAATAATTAATGATAAGATTAAGAAAAAAATCTTAACCTTAATAACTAATGAACCGAAAATAAAAGACGGTATCGAATCTTCAAAAACAATTGTAAAACCTGTAATTAAACTAGTGAAATCAGGAGAAATTGATAGAAATTCGATTAAAATAAAAAGAGTAATTGATAATAGAAATTTATATGATTGAATAGGAGAATAATGAAAATATTATTTGTTTGCCCAGAATATAGGAAAAGTGGATTTGGTAAAAATACAAAAATGGAAAATACGCCAATATACAAGATTTTTTTAAATACAGCATTTAGACCGAATTTACCTGTTTTAACATTAGCAGCCTTAACACCAAAAGAACATACCGTTGAAGTTGTTGATGAGATAGTTGAAGATATAAATTTTGATATTAATTATGATATTGTTGGTATTACAACAATGACGCCATCTGCAATAAGAGTATATGAAATTGCAGATGAGTTCCGACGTCGTGGAGTTACAGTTGTACTCGGTGGATGGCATCCTTCAGTATTACCTGAAGAAGCAAAAGAACATGCCGATAGTGTTGTAATTGGTGAGGCAGAAGAACTATGGGGAAATTTATTAAAAGATTATTCAAATAATAAACTAAAACCTTTTTATAAACAAACCAATATAGTTGATCTAAGTTTAGTTCCAAAAGTCCTAAATGAGAGAAAATTGCTGAAATATGGAACTTTTCCAGAAGGAATTGAAGCTACTAGAGGTTGTACGGTTGGTTGTAAGTTTTGCGCTTGTACAAGCAAACCATACTATCGAAAATTTAGAAAGAAAGCAATAAATGAGATAATTGAAGAAATTAGCCACATCAAAAAAAAG
>JAGLML010000035.1 GCA_023140035.1 Thermoplasmatales archaeon | reverse complement strand
CATGACAAGTACCTTTAAAAGAGTCACAAGAATCATAATGCTATTAGTTTTGGTTAGCTTATTTACTGCTGTTTTGCCTACTACCCCAGCTGGACTCGCTGATGTTTATAACTGTTTTAGCGTTATTGAAATAGTTTATGATGAAGAAGCTGCAAATGTTCCTCTTATTCCAATTGATATGATAATGAACATACCAATAACCCTGAATTACCATGTTGATGGATATTTTGATGGAGATATACCGGTCTTTTATGCGAATGATCGTCACCTAAAGAATTTTATCTATTTATACATTGAAAATAAATCAGATTGGTGTAATGCTACAATTTCTCCAAATTTTATACAAATGCCAGCTTTAGCCAATGGGACAACTGAAAATGCAACCCTAACCATCAAGATCGATGATAGTGCTCACGCGTTTGATTTAGGTGAAATAGAACTCAAAGTCCGTGTAACTGATATGGGCGCTATAAAGGGCGGTACTTTTTATAGTAACATTGCGTTTAAACCAGGGTATTTTCCATTATTGAAGTTAACCATTCCAGGTGAAAGAGTAGGACTTATCGAACCTCTTGAATCTACTAAATTTGATATAGAAATTGAGAATTTAGGTAATGCAAAAACACTTGTTACATCTAAAGTATTAGATGTACCTAAAGGATGGACTGTTGCTATCGACCCCGAAACTGTAATTGGAACCGGCACCATAGGAGACAATCCAAAGAAAACCATATCACTTGCTCTACAACCCTCAATTGAATTTGGATACCACAATAATCGAGAGGTTATTCAGGTTTCAATTATCCCATCATATTATGATGATCCGTCATTAACTGGACAGGAATACCTCGTTTCCTTTTTAATTCAAAGTAAAGGATTCTCAACGCCAGGATTCGAAGCTATTCTAGCGCTATTAGCATTGATAATTGTTGTGATTTGTGCTAAAAAACGGAAGAAAATGAAAGGAAAAATTAACTCGAGAAATAAGGAGGGGGATCATTCATGAGATATAAAAAATGTATCTCAGCCTTGTTGATTGGGGTCTTTATTCTTTCCTCTATTTTACCTGTTGCTTCAGCGCAATCAGAAAAAGCAAATTTTCCAATATTAGAATGGTTAGCAGTTGGCATTTTTAAGAATATTTATATGATGGGGGTTCCTTGGTTTGTTTTGAGATTTCAAGAACCCGAAGCATTTACTGCAGAGCCGAGTGTCATCGGTATAGAATATCTTAATCAGACCGATATAATTATTGGGTCAATAGATCAGTCTACTGGAAACTATAGATCACTTATGAAGTATGGAATCAACACTAATTTCATTGCTCATGATTTTGAATGTTCTCTAGAGATCCCTGAGTATTTACCAGAAGACGCCTTTGTTGCTCATTTTGAACCGCAATTAATAATCGCTGGTGTAGAAGAAGGCGAGGTGAAAACAAAACTTAGAATTACGTCGTATATTCCACAGGATGCCACTTTGCCTAAGAATATTCAGCTCCGGGTTAATATAACCAAATTTACGTCGTATGGAAATCTTTATCTTCCACCAAAGGGAGAACGGGGAGTTTTAAGGGGAGGATACATGACGCTTATGTGGATGACTATGGCCGCTCTCAAAATCTTCGGCAACCCATTCGGAAGATTATATAGTGGTAAAAGGCTTCTGGAATACACTTCTTTTGTTGATATTGTTGTAAAGGTAGATCGTTTTCATCTTGTAGATGTAATTCCACAAAATGGTTTAGAAATTGGACCTGATCAGCTTGTAAATATCCCCTTAGAAATTCGGAACCGCGGAAGCCATGTTGATTGTTTTAACTTTAGAGTCAGTACTGATAGCGAATTATTGGTTTCTCCGCCTCCTACTATTACTCTTGGTCCAAATGAAGTGGGGTATACTTCTATCGGCGTTGCTTCAACTCGAATGCTTAGTGATCCTGGCTCTGCACGTTCAATAAATATAGAGGCTTACTCCATTTATGAGCCCAACACGATTTTCAATAACACAGCCACAGTAATAACAAGAGGGGTTTATGTTTCAGAGATAGTTGGTTACTATTTTGCGATCTTTTTGATAGTAGCCTTTTTATTTGCTGTTTTTTCATCCTATAGAAAAAGACGATTTTTGGCAAAAATGTGTAAAAAACCAGATAAACCATGGACAATTCCTGAAGAGAAAAAACATCTGGAAAAATTGAAGAAAAAAGACAGAAACGAATTTGAAAAAGTAAGATTAATGATGGAAGACGAATACAAATCAGCGATGTTGTGGTATGAGAATTATTGCAATGCAATAAAACAAAAAGAAAAACAACGATTTTTTGGTCTATTGAAAAAAATTAAAGAAAAAAAGCCATTAATCACAACAAGAGAAAAAGAAAGGGAACCCAAAAAAGCTGGGAAAGAGGAGAAGAGAAAACTAAAAGAGAGCATAGGGAATAAACTTACTAGTTTCTTTAAAAAATTAGAAAGGAAAGAACCAAAACGACCTAAAAAAGAGAAAAAGCCAGTAAAGAAAGAAGAAAAAGTTGAAGAAAATCAAAGAATAAAAGAAAAGGTGCTTTTGAAAATATTACGTGAACAGGAAAAACAGAAGCGGAAGCTAAAAATATAAAATAGTTCGTTTTTTGTCACGGTTTATGCAAATGAAATCAATCCACTAAGCGCTGGTTTTGTTAAAAGTTTTATACTGAATTTCTTATTTTGATAATCTAAATTTGGATTTGTTTCATATCCAAAATTTCGAATTTGTGCGATTCTATGATATGAAAATATGTATAATTTCTTATAGTTTTAGGAAATTTGTTGGAAATATCATCAATAATTTGGTGTAATTGATTAACGTTTTTTAGAAGAAGCTCTAATTCCAAATCAGCATATCCTATTGTATTGTCCACATAATATAAGTGTGGGTTAGTCTCCATGTACTTGATGATTGGATGGGTTTTACTGTACTCTTTGAGATAGAGATCAACTTTGAACCATTGATAACCTAATTTATTGAAATCTATTTCGACCCTAAAGCCTCTTATTATTCGTGATTCCATCAATCCTTTTATTCTATTGTTTATTGTGATAGCAGTTGAATTCAATTTTTGAGCGATCTCTATAGTAGGAATTCTTGTATTATGAGAAAGTATTTTCAATATCTGAAAATCTAAATCATCAGTTTCTACTTTTCTTCCACCACCTATTGTTCCTAACTTTGTTCTATCATCTTTTTCATCCAATAAAATCGAGCATCTATAGTAAGATTCTTCCGCATAGACAGAAAAAAAACGATCCGCAAAATAATCCCCGAATTTATCCAATGTTTTTCGCCAGAACGGATAAATGTCAGTAACGTTTTTCACCAGCATCAATATTCCAAGATCGTAGCTTCCCTCCTGTGAGCTAACACTTATGGAGTAATCGCAATTTACAAAGTGATCTATGATTTCTTTCTTTATACTTGGTGTAACATATTGATACTTGAAATAGAGTCTTAAAAAAGTTAAACCTAATCTTGATTGGTCCAAAAGTGCGTAAAACCGTATTATAACCCCGTTATCTTGTAGCTTTTTCACCCTTGAAGCAACAACATCTTTGGTTAAACCAACTTTCCTTCCAATAGAACGAAACGATTGTCTTGAATCAATATCAAGCTGATACAATATCTTCCTGTCTTTTACATCTATCTTTACCATATACGGTCTCCAAAATAGTGTTTTATGTTAACTATTTTACTATTTTGTCGTCTTTTTTGGTGAACCATTTAATGTTAACTAGCCACTATTAGGTTTATTTGGTGATTAAAAAAATGAAAACCAAAATCGTGATCGGAAGCCTCTTGGCCGTTATTATGCTGGTAATCGTGCCTGTTCTAACAGTCACAGAATCTGAAACAACTGCAGGAAATATAGCTGCAGAAGTAACAACCCCTGAAGAAACAACTGTGGAGGAAACAACCTCAGAAGATACAACCCCTGAAGAAACGACTGTAGAGGAAACAACCCCTGAGGAAACAACTGCAAAACATACAGAATGTTTTCCTTTTGGATTTGTCAAAGCAAGCTTTTCAGGGGTTCCTGATAGAGACGTTGATTCCCGCCATGGTCTTATACTCACATATAACATCTTTGTAAATTCTACTGGTGGCACTTTAACCACACCTTTAAAAATAAACGGAAAAACAATAGTAGAAAGTCGAACTCCTGTAACACTGAAGATAAGTGTTATGGCTCCCTTAGGCTACAAACAAAGTAATGCTGGACTTGCCTATCTGAATGTAAAACGTGATGTAGATTTGTCTGGTTTCGCATTGGGCATAACAGTTACATATTAATTTAGTAACTGATCAAAGCCCCTCTTTTTTACTTTATATTTCCCCATATTATGAGAGAAGTAATAGTGGTCAAATGACTGATGAAAATAGAAAAGACGATATATTTGAAATGATTGAGATACTTGAAAATGCCACAGTATTCTATACTGATGGAACTCAAGAGCAGTTTGATGCAATTCACATAACCGATAAATGGGTATTTACTGGTCATGTTTTGAATAATGAAGTATTTGTAGAAGGTGGAGGTATTCCAAAAGGGAATATTAAACATATTAAGCATAATACTAAGAGGAAAATACGTAAGAAGAGATCATAAAATGTTATGATAATCTGAAATAATTTTCTTTTTTAATTCCATTAGAGTAATTGTGGATATGAAATCAGTGCACCGACACTGGTTTTGTTAGAGATGTTGCAACCATGAGTGGCGTTATTTAGTTTTCTGGCAAGTAACAATACTTATGGACTTTTACATCACTAAAATATTTATAATTTCTGATAGCATTAGGAACTTTGGTTGTTATCTCTCCTATAATCTGATGTAATTGATCTACATTTTTTAGATAAAAAGTTAATTCTAAATCAACATAACCTAAAGTCATATCTCTTCCTCTTAAATATGGGTTATTCTCAATATATTCCATAATTTGATCTTTATATTTTGCATCTTTAAGTACCATATCCACCTTAAATATTTTATAACCAAGTCTTGATAAATCGATTGTGGTTCTATATCCTTGGATTACACCAGATTCAATCAATTTTTTTATTCTATAATGTATTACTGTAACAGTTGAATTCAGTGCTTTTGCAATTTCGATGGTAGGCATTCTTGCATCAGTAGCTATTAATTTTAATATCTGAAAATCTAAATCATCAATTTCGACTTTTTTTCTACCACCGAATATTTCAACTCTCGTTATATCGCTTCTTTCACTTATTTTTTCATCAAGTAAAAATGAATATTTGTATAGATACTCCTTGAAATAAACGGAAAACGTTTGATCTGCAAAATAATCTCGATATTTTGTTAATGTTTTTTCCCAGAAACTATATATTTTGGGAAAATTTTTGGCGGTAAAAATTGACACTAGATCATAGCTTCCACCAACTGAGGCGACTACATTAGAGAGTTTACTTCTGACAAAAAAATCGATGATTTCTTTTTCAATTTCAGGCGTTGTGTACTGGTATTTCAAATAAAATCTATAAGATGTATAACCTAATTTATATACATCAATAACCGTATAAAAATTGAATATTATTCCACTTTCTTTAAGCTTTTTTACTCTTGTTGATACCACATCTTTTGTTAATCCGACCTTTCTTGCGATATTTCTGAATGATTGCCTCGCATCGTATTCAAGGTGGTATAATATCCTCCTGTCTTTTACATCAATCTTCACCATATGCGATCTCCAAAATAGTGTTTTATGTTAACTATTTTACTATTTTGTAGTAACCTTTCTCTTCCTGAGTTGTAGAAATGAAATCAGTCCACTAACGCTGGTTCCGTTAAAAGTTCTATACTGAATTTCTTATTTTGATAATCTAAATTTGGATTTGTTTCATATCTAAAATTAAAAATTTATGTGTCTCTACAATTTGAAAATATTTATAATTCTTAATGACTGCAGGGAATTTGACAGTAATATCATCAATAACTTCACGGAGATGATTTGTATTTTTCAACAAATATTCTAACTCCAAATCCGAATAGCCTAAGGTATAATCTACCACATATAAATGAGGATTCGCAGTAACATACTTGATTATCTGACGGGTTTTTTTATATTCTTTTAAAAATAGATCGACTTTGAACCATTGATAACCTAATTTACCAAAATCTATTAATGTTTCAAATCCACTAATAACCCCCGATTCGATCAATCTTTTTATTCTATTGTTTATTGTGCTAACAGTAGAATGAAGCTTTTGAGCAATCTCAACGATGGGCATTCTTGCATTTTTTACTAGCAATTTCAATATTTGAAAATCTAACTCATCTATATCTATTCTGTCTCCCTTTCCCGTTCTTCCTATGGGTGCTCTCTCTTTTTTTTCATCAATTAAAAACGAGCAATTATAGACTGTTTCTCCCATATAAACAGAAAAAACTCGTTCTTCGAAATACTCTCCAAACTGATCCAACGTGTTTTGCCAAAAAGAATAGAATTCATTAACATTTTTTACTAACATCAATGCCATTAGATCGTAGCTTCCCTCAGTTGAAACAACAGCTGTCGAATAATCACAATTTACAAGATGTGCAATGATTTCATTCTTAATCTCTGGAGTAACATATTGATATTTAAAATAGAATCTCAATCTTGTTAAACCTAATTTTGAATAATCATAAATAGTTAAAAATCGTAAAATTACACCTTTTTCTTGAAGTCTTTTTACACGGGATGCGACAATGTCCTTTGATAAACCGACTTTCCTTCCAATAGAACGAAACGATTGCCTAGAATCATTAGCAAGCTGATACAATATCTTCCTATCTTTTACATCTATTTTTTCCATATACGGTCTCCAAAATAGTGTTTTATATTAACTATTTTACTATTCTGTAGTAATCTTTCTTCTTCCTGAGCTCACCAACAAGTAATGTGAAAATAAAATCAGTTGATATACACAATATTTATATATTTTGTAGTATATATTATCTACTATATGAAGATAAGAGGTAAAAAACCCATGCCAAAGAAGAAAAAATTAAAACCTTTAGAAATAAAAAGCCTTTCAGAAATGGACATTCTTACAAAACTTCGACTAGTTGTAATTTCAATTTTTGTCCTTAGCAGTCTCTCTCTAATTTTAGTATTCATTTCTGACTTCGCGATTCCTGCTCTTCTCGCATTGATAAGCTATTTTATGGTATTTGCCCTGATGGTAAAACTACTGAGGATAAAGAAACTGTAAAATCTACTTTTCCCGAATGCTATTTTTAGGAATTTTTTTGCATAGCGACAATGATAGTAAAAAATAGGATATAATTTGAAACCATGAAAATTTCAAAATATAAATCATAAGAGTTAAATCACATGTATTTTATTCGTGGATATTATGCCAAGGTCTGGGAGACTAAGAACATTTATTCGAGAGTACAAAGAATCACCAAGATTTGAAAAACTATCGTTTATGCCTCCTTTTCTCATACTCATTGTTGAAGGTGTACTTCTTATACATGCATTTACTATAGATGTACCTGATATAATGGTCGTTGAGCTAACAATGGTTCTGCTGATTATATCAATTGTTGAAATAATTTTTGTATTCGAGGAAATGCATGAACACTATATTAGCAACACGTTTGACCGCATATTAACAATTAGATTGGATGATTTTGTTTTACAACAAAAAGAAAAGAATGTCAAAAAGATTGTCGAAGATTTTATTGATATGCATTCGAAGTACAAAAACAAGAGGAGTGAGATTTACCATATCGCCTGTCAGATCATGGAAACCCACAGAGAAGAAGCATGGGAAGATGCCCTAATAAAGAAACTGAAGGCATTTATCAAAAGAAGAAAGAAAATGAATGTCGACGAGATACTCGAAGCGTTCATAAAAAAATATCCAACATACAAAAAATATAGAGCCAATATATATCAAAAAACCTGTCAACTCAAGGGAGTACCAGAAGAGGGTAAAGAGAATACATTTAATGGTTAGCTTACACGGATTTTCGTTTCTTCCATGATGAAATGATAATGTCTCTTAGTTCTTCGATGCTTTTTGCCCTTATCCATTCTTCTTCAAAATCAGTTTCTTCAGCGATTTGAACAATCCACATAAGTGAATGGAGATAGAAACTCTGTTGGTCGGGAGAGGCAACAATCACAAAAAACGCATGAATTGGATCAATATCATCAGAAACAATAATGCCCTTTTTGCTTCTAACTAAGATTATCTCAAATTTGTCACGTCCCTTGATAATATGTGAAAAAATAGCGATACCTGGATGTAAAACAATATTGGAATCCTCTTCTCGTTTCTTAAGGAGCATATATAATTTATCTTTATCAGTATCTAATCGATCAGCTAATTTATTGGCAATCAGCCATGCAAATTTATCAGGACGCATATATTTGAAAACGTCTATAACCTCACATTTTTTAATAAGCTGTTCAAACCGCCTCTCAGTGACATCGTCTCTTTCTATTAGAATTTCCCGCAGCTCCTCATCTACCAGGTAACCAGTTGACTTAGTCCCTGTGATTCTTTCAATCAGGTGGAGTAGCGAATATTCTCTCCATATTTTATCACGAGCATAGAACCAATACCATAAAAATCCAAAAAGAATGAAAACACAGACGAGAAGCATTGGAACAAGACCCATTTCAAAGATGAGAAATACGAGTCCGAAAATTCCTGCAAGCTGAACCCATGGATAAAATGGAGATTTAAATTTTGGTCGATAGTGCCGTATCTTACTTTCTCGCATTATAATAAGTGAAAATATTACAAATAAAAACAACAGTATTTTGAGGAGCGAAGCTGTTTTTACAAGGCTTTCGAGGTCTAAAAACAAAATCACGCAAATCATAAAACCAGAGGTAAAAAGTATTGAGAACGTTGGAGTTCCTCGATTTGATAGCTTTGCAAAAGAATGGGGGAGGAGTTGGTCTTTGCCCATAGCCATTGGGTCACGTGATGCTGCAAGAAGTCCTGCATTAGCTGTTGAAATAAATGCTAAAATCGCGGCTATAGCCATAACCACACCACCAATTCCCCAAAAAATAGGAATATTATCTGCTCCAAGAGAAATTGGTGTGAGAGATGTCGTTAATTGAGAGGGATTTGCTACCCCTATTGTTACAAAAATAACGAGTATGTAGAGAAGTGAGATGATGCCCCAAGCAAGGAACATTCCAAGTGGAATATTGCGTCCAGGTTTCTTACATTCTTCTGCGACACTACAAACTTTGGTTAAACCGCCAAATGAAATAAAAATAAGACCTGCAGTTGAAAATATAGAATCAAATCCATGTGGTGCAAAATTACTGAAATGAGACGGCTGAACAAAGAAAAATCCTGCAACGACATAAAAAACAAGAAGGGCAAGAAGGCCAATAACCAAGAATATCTGTGTTTTTCCTGTGTGTTTTGTTCCACGGATATTTATGATAGTGAATATTATGCAGAAGAAAACAGCAATCAGCTTCATCTGCATCTCAGTAAAACCAGGGTTAAGCAGAACAGCGAACACACCAATACCTACCAGGGCAAAAGCACTTTTAAATGCTAGAGAGAACCAGGCGGCAAACCCACCAATGGTTCCCATCATTGGTCCCATACTTCGATCTATAAAGAAATAAGTTCCACCAGCCTTTGGCATAGCTGTAGAAAGCTCAGCTTTTGATAGTAATGAGGGTATAACCAAAAGACTTGCAATGCCGTATGATATGAGAACAGCTGGACCTGCGTACTTAAATGCCAACCCTGGCAATACAAACAATCCAGAACTAATCATAGCACCAGATGCTATACAAAAAATGCCAAGAAGTCCAAGCTCTTTCCTTAAGCCCTTGGTCTCCTCACGCTCACCCATCTATTCAGGGTATAATATACTATCTATATCTATATTTCCTTAAAAGCCTAGCAGAAGTCAAAAAAACAAAGAAATTAAACAATTCTTCCGTTTTTTATCACGGTTTCAACTAGGTTAACACCGAAATGATA
>JAGLML010000034.1 GCA_023140035.1 Thermoplasmatales archaeon | reverse complement strand
TAGAATAGAGGCAACTACATTTATCTGGGGATAAATTATGAATAAAAATGACAAATTAATAGCAGTAATTGGAGTTTTGGTACTTGTTATTGCATCAATTGGAATATATACCTGGAAACCTATGGAAACAACGGTACGTGCCTTCTCCATTGATGAACTTTTTAGTATTTCTGGCAATCTTTCGGATATACCAGATGCAATAGCTGTTTCAGATTCAGACCCGTTTTATGCATTGATAGCTACTCCACTAGCAGTTCATTATGATCCGGGGGGGAATCAAAAAATTATTCCACTTTACATCCAAAACTTGAGTACCCCTTCCCAAGCTGTTGAGAAGGCAGTATATCAAATTACTCGGCAAAATGGAAAAAACGTTGATGAATTTATTGATACTTCCAAATCTGCAGAAGAATGGTCCTTAGAAATTGCAAAAAGGTACTGGGAGAGTAGTGATGCGGTTCTTCTTATAGAAAACAATGAATCTGGATATAATCTAGGAGTTGCAGCTAGTCCTATAGCCTCGTACTTAGGTGTACCTGTTATTGTTGTTGATGAACTTGACCTTGATGTAAAAGAAGTTCTTGAAGATCTTGGTGTTGAATATTCGCTTGTTTGTGGAAACATAGAGGGCTATGGAAAAACTTTGAAGTTTGATGATTTTGATGAAATCCTTGATGCTTCTATTGAATTAGTTATGCAAAAATTTGGTGATGTTGAATATATAACTCTGACAAACCCGAGGGACGCTTGGCCGCCAGAGGTTCTTGATGAAGAAATTGTCCTTTCTGAAAACGGTGAACTAACATCAACTGCTCTTTTTCCATCAAATCTTCTTAACACAATGAAAGGAATGTTGAAGCCAACAAGTTTTTCTATTAAAATCCCTGAGGATTACAAATATGCCTTAGTCAAGATGGATTTCAGAAACCTTGAGAATCCTGAACACATTGAAAAATTTGGTGACAATGTCATATTTGGTGGCAGTTTAACAGGTTATATGCGTACAACGGCTTATCCTGCGAAAAGAGATGCAAATGGAAACGTAGAAGAGGATAGATTACACTTTGAAACAGTAATGTATGATATGGGAGGCGAGGAATACACAATAAGTCTTTCAGGTGTTTATAATATTCTTGATTCTGCGGAATTTGAACTAACTGTCACTGTTGAAGAACTTAGTAATCCATATTATCCGATGATGAACCAATTCTCCTCAATTGCACCGTATCTTACTGCTTATCACAAGGGCATTATTTTTGCTAAGCCTGAGTTTGCTTTTGCACCAACAGATGGTGTGAAACTCAATGGTAAAACATTACCTGGTAATACACAGGTATTCTATAACCCAATGTTAATACCTGTTATAAATCAGCATGTTTATGAAAACATACATATTCCACTTAACAAACTTCTGGCAAAAATCACGGATATAGATATCACAGAATCTGTTGAATATCTAAAAAAAGACTGCTATCAGGATCCATTCTATATTGCGCTTGTCGGCGATACAATTATGCTACCGCAGTATTATTATCGTAGCCCACATAATGATCCATTTGAACATCCTCCAAGAGGAGGATATGGTACTAATTGCCCAAGTGATTTTATTTATGGAAACATAGATCCTGAATTATATTCTCTTCTGCCTTATAATTCCGAACATCTAGAAAATGATATACACTCGGAGTCGGATTTTCCTGAGTTAGAAAACATTGTCGGACGTATAACTGGTTGGGATGTACAAGATGCCAGTGCTCTGATAGCGAGAACGATCTTTTACGATAAAGTAATCGATTATTTAGAGGACGACTGGAAGGATAACGCAGCGGTTCTCGTTGGTGCTGGTACTGAGGTGCAGAGATTGCCTGTTTTAAACACTATTCAAAAAATCCTGGGTCAGTCTGATCCAATGAAGTTCCCAAGTGGAGAAAAACGATTCCTTGTAAAACGAATGAAAAATACTTTTGAAAAAGGTGGTTTTAATGCACAAAGCGCCGAGCGTGGGGCAGCACAGAGAGTAGGCTTTAGCACTGAAGCACTCAGAGAATTTAATAAAGACGGGATTCTAAATCGTCTTTTCTTCCCATGGATGCGTGTAAAATTCCGACAAGGTTTTGAAAACATAGAATCATTCACAGATCCTGAATGGTGGATAAAAACAATATTTGGTGATAGTTCTGAACTGGTAATAGGCGGAAAACTAGAGCAGAACAGTAATTTAATCATTTCTGACTCTCATGCCATATGGTTTGAAAAAGAATCGGGTGACATTTTGATGCATAGTCTTGGAGGACCATTTTATGAACTTTTCGCTCGTTACATTCCACTAATACCCGGATTTAGAACATCCCTTGATGGTCTTGGGGCATATAGCGTAAGAGATGTACCCAATATGGATATGGGACCCTCAGTAATGCTCATTGAAGGATGCGGCTCTGGAAAAATAGATGGGTTCCTACCAACTAACTCTCTTGCTAATGCATACCTTCATGCCGGTGTAAATGCTTATATCTCTCCAACAACATTTTCAGCGTTTTACGGAGCTCTAGAACCACGTCCAAACTTCAATGGTGGAGTAGGATTTGGAATAATTGGTTATCTCAAAGCCTGGTATGAATGGAAATTTCAAGGAGAATATCCACCAGTATGCTTTAACCAGTTCATCTTTGAACAGGCCATATTAGAAATGTTCAACGACGATGTAAGCATTGGGACAGCCCTACGAAATGCAAAAAATATTTTTCTACCAGAAACGTTTGAAGATGAATTCAGATGGAAACCCGTTCTATCAATTCCTTCTAATTTACCAGATTATTTAAGAGAGGATATACAAAATAGAATGAAAACAACAGCCAGCGGAGGATTGGATCATCATCCTGTGGAAAAATATTGTACTGTTTATCAGATAAACCTCCTAGGAGATCCAGCATTCAACCCATATGAACCAATCAATGAAGGCAGGTAACAACTTCTAAAGATACAAACCAACAACTAGGTATCTACAAAAATATAAAATCTAGAAAAATAATAATCTTTAATAGCTACTAAATGGACGAATAGACGAAAAATTAAAAAAGATTAATAATATGTTTGCACATTATTATCACATACTTCTATAACAGCAGTATCATGTATACCAGGGTTGAGGAGGGATACGTGGTATGTAGTTCTTCCAAAAAGGAAGGTCGTGAAATGGAAGAATCCAAAAATGATGAACTCGAAAAAATAATAATTGAACTAAAAAGTAAAGAATCAGAATTAGGGAATAAAGTACAGGAGATTAGTCAGATACGTTTAGAGTTGAATAATAAAGAGGAAGAAATAGAGTCATTGAGTACAGATTTAGAAACAAGGAACAGGATAATTGAGGACCTTCAAGGGCAGTTAGCAGAAAGACAAACAGTGCTTATGGAAACAACCGGAGTGGTCAATAGACTGCAAACAAATCTAGAGCAAAAACAAAAAGAGATGGAAGAAAAAAACAACGAGATTGATTTGATGAGAACCAATTTATCCAGTAAAGAACCTGAATTTGAAAAAGTACAGCATAAACTACAAATGACAGAGAAGGAACTATGCGATAAAGAAGAGGAAATAAGAGGATTAAAAGAGGATCTGGAAAACAAACATAAAGAATCGAGTTCGATTAATCGACAATTTGAAAATAAAGAAAGCGAAACATCTCAGTTACCCACTAACCTAGAAAGGAGTAAGAAAGATTTCGTAAGAATCGATGAGGAAATAAAGCTTCGAAAACAACAATTTAGAGACATACAAAGTGAGGCGATTCGATTACAAACTGAACTGAAAAAAACAATTGAAGATATTGACATAAATATTATGGAGAGTGGGTCACAAGAAACCTCATATGAAGAATTAAACAAAGAACTAAGGGCAAATAAATCTGCATTGAATTGGTTTAATGCTGAGTTAGAGGCAAAACAGGATGAGTTAAAATTAAAAGAAAATGAAATCAATACATTGAGAAAAGAATTAGAAAATAAAAATACTGAGATCCGCCAGATAAACACAGAGTTAATTCAAAGTCAATCTGAACTAAAAAATATAACTTATGATAAAGACAAAATGCATGATGAACTAGAAAAGAAACAGCAAGAAATAGAAACATTGAATGAATCCCTGAAAATAAGAAACAATATAATCGAAAATATTAATGGACAGTTAGCAGAAAGACAAACAGTGATACTAGAAAAGACAAAAACTGCCGATAGATTGCAGAAAGAGCTCGATCAAAGTAATCAGGAAGTGATTCAAAGGATAAACGTCATATCACAATTACAAAAAGAATTAGAACAAGATCGTGAAAATCTAGAATCTATTACCAGTACACTTAGTAGTGAAGATCATGTCTTGACACAATTACAACAACCAGAGCAAAAAAATCAGATGGAATCAGAGTTTGGGCAAGAAACTGGTGAGGAGAATGTAACTCGGAAGGATGATCTGAGAATTTCTGACGAAATTGATAAAAATCTTGAAATAGAAGAAGACCGTCTTAAAACAAAAAAATGGAAAGACGAAGAATCTGAATAGGTCAAGCTACACGAGGGAAACAATACTTTGCAGAGGTAAAGGAGCCTTTACAGTAGTTGTTCTTGTTACACCAGTTGAGGGGAAGAGAGTTATGGTCATGGTATCTCCCTTTTTCATGGTAAATTCTTCTGGAAGTTTGATTATAATGTAGGCCATATCTGTATTATCATTTATAATATTATAATCTATTAAAGATCTATCCTTGTCAAGTATAGCAATAAAACTGAATTCACTCTCACGCATATCATTCCATAGTGGATGTTCAAACAATGAATTCGAATGGATGTATTCTGTTTGACCATTATTGTATAACATTTTTATTTGTTCTCCGTTAGTAAGTTTAATTATAAATTCAGATGTGTCAACATCAATGGAAAATAGAGGTTTGACTAGTATAGCAATTTTTTGAATTCGTTTTTCTCTTTCCATGGAATAGTATTTTCCAACTATATCCTTTATTTGTATGTAATTAGAAATTTCATCTAACGCCTCGTTCAATATTTGTTCATATTCTTCTAATCCTTCATTTGTGTTGCCCATCATAACTGATGCAGCTGCCCCAGCTATTAATATGATGCCGCCTAGCATGATCGCGGCTACAATTCCAGTTGCTCCATTGTTGTTCATTTCTTTTTCAAATGTTATTTCAACTAGAATAATATATAAATCTTATTATACAATTGTTACCTACTATAGATAAAAATAAGTGAGATGAGGAGTCTTAATCCGTTTTTTAAAGTCTTCGGGATGAATGTAAAATTGTCAATTTGTGATTTTTGCAATTCGTTTTTCTACCGGCAAATCTTTATATAGTGTTACTTGGGAACAGTATACACGAAAACAAGTACCATGCTATAAAAAAGCATGGGAAATGTAATGAAAGAAGGTGAAAAAAAATGGAAAAGAAATATATGGAAAGGCTGGTGGGAAAGTACTGTAAAATAGTTACAAAAGAACCAGGTCAAGAAAGAGCAAGTGTAGTTTCTGGCATCCTAGAAGACGTTGACTATAAAGATGGTTTTGTAATGATTAATTCTAAACAAGGATTAGGATGCCTTAGAATAAACACTATTATTGCAATAAAACCAGGCCGTATAAAAGGAGAGAATGGAAAGAAAAATAAAAAATCCATAATACTCAATAAAAAGGGTATGATGGGTATTGGAACAATGATCATTTTTATTGCTATGGTTCTAGTGGCAGCAGTAGCAGCAAGTGTGCTTATTCAAACAAGTCAAACATTGCAACAGCGAGCCTACAAAGTTGGTAGCGAGACTATACAAGAGGTTTCCAGTGGGTTATCAATCGAAGATATTGTTGGATATACAAACGTAGGTAGAACACATGTTGAGTTTATGGCTATGTTTATCTCCCCTAGAGCAGGATCTCAATATATAGACCTGCAAAACACGGTTATCACACTCCAAAGTTCAAACCTCACTGTACTGAAATACGATTCAAATATAGTGGCAGGAAACGTGAGTGAATACGGTGTTTTCTCTACTCTTAATAATTCATTATTGAACGCGAGCAACTACGGCGTTATCGTTATCCATGATGCAGATTCCTCAATAACTACAACTAATGGTATGAATGTAGGTGATTCAGCATTCATAGTAGTAAATCTTTCGGCTGCAACGCATAGTACTGGGGTTGGTCCAAGACAAGACATTTGGGGAAACGTACTGCCTGAGATTGGATTAGAAGCGGCATACTTTATGAGAACGCCTGCTGTATTCGTAAATAGAATTGTTCAGATGTACTAAAATCGAAAAACACCAGTTACGCAAATAATAAAATACCTTTTTTTTCTTATTTTTTATTTTTCTCTCTTTTTATTATATAAACATCTATCGTAGCTTTTATCAAATCCTTTGTTTTTTAGTTTATTAACGCCTTTATACAATTCTAATAATTTAAATTTTAGAACGCAACAATATAACAATTTTTTCATTATATAAAATTTTGAAATTTCCAATTTTCTTGACAAAAAGTATGGTATTTCCCTTTACGAAACTTAATAAATTATCTAAGATAAATGCTACCGAAATAAAGAGAAAAGTATATATATGATTATATAGCTATTGGTTAAGGGTTACTCCAGTAGTATCAACAATCTAGAGGAGGGGGTCAACATTGAGTCAAATCTAGGAGATTCTGATAAAAGGGATAAAAAACTTCAAGAGGAGGGGGTTCCTGATTCTGACTCTAAGATAAAAGAAATTGATACTGAACTAGAAAAAAAAGAACGAGAACGGCAGAATAATCAATTAACCGCTGATAGCAAAAATGATATTCGTCGCATTATTAAGTTAGAGCCGGAGAATGAAAATGAGGGTTTAGAAGACAGTGAAGACAAGAATGCGATTGACGAAATTGTTTTTGAGGACGATAAATCTGAAGATAATATATCAGATTCTTCCGAAAAAAGAGATATCAATCCAGAAAAAGAAATTCATGATATGAAAGAGTTGGATTCCCAAATAAAGGAAAATAATGATTTGATTAGAAAATTAGAAGAAAAGGTAGGATCAATATCAGAAGATATGAACGATCTCATCGGTTTATATGAAATTGTATCTGGACAAATGAACCCTTTTGTTGGTCTTTCAAAAGTCACAAAAAAAAGGCTTGATGTATTGGAAAATTTTGGTAAAGAAATCGTTACATTAAGGAATAGGTTGGATAATTTGGAGCCTCTTGTTGGAAAAATAGATCTTAGTAAGGATAGCTTTGAAGATTTTTCTCCAGTAGAAGATATCGATGACGTAATTGGGAGAGCGTTGGAGTTTGTTTTAGAAAGAAGAAAAATAGATGAAATAATTGAGAGAGCTATTGAAAGTATAAAAATGGGTGCTTTATCAAGTAATAATATGGGAGGGTAAAAAAGATGGATGATGAACAGGCTAAAGAGAAAACTTTAAATGATTTTGAGTTAGAAGATGAATTGTATACCCTTGTTGAAACCAACAGTATACCAGCTTTCATTTCAGATAAAATAAAAATAAAATTAAAGGATACTAATATAAAACTTAGTAAAAGCCAGCTATACGAACTCGTAGAAATTATAAAGAAGGAAATCCAAACCCAGAAATATTCTCATACTGATCAACATCAAGAAAAAGAAATATCCACACCTATAGAGAACATCGATTACACGAAAGATGAAGGTATAGTAAAGGTCTTTAAGACGATTGAGAACTTGGGCAATAGAATAAAAAATATCGAGGAGGAGAAAATCGAATATAAAGGTGATTCCATAGGAAGAATTGTTACGGAAGAGGATATTCATATTCCAGAAAAAATTTCTGTTCCCCAATTTGATACAAAAGTTCCTGCTTTGCAGAAAGTTCCAAGTGATCCCGAGAGGATAATTGTCTTAATGAAATGGCTGCAATTTCTGGTAGATAGAGTTGGAAAAGATAATCTTTCAGATGTGTTGGACTACTATGTTGACATTGGATGGGTTTCAGAAAAAATTGTTTCGAACTTGATTGAGTACTCTGAAGGGGTAACTGAGGAGAAAAGGCTTAAAGAATCTGCTGAGAAGAACGAGTTGCAGGCAAAGGATCATATTAATTCGTTAATGTTTATCCAGCGCCTAAAAGGAGGGCAGGCAGACAATTATTTTCTACACAGAATCGAAAGAAAGATCAATAAAATGACAAAAAATCTAAGTACTGCTGAATAACGTTTAACTATCCTTCAACTCGTGGTTGAAGATGAAAAAAATACATTCGATTAGGCTGAAGATTCAAATAGAATAATTGATAAATGCAGGGGATATAAAAAATGGGATTCTCAACAATTGCAGCAACCGCTATTTTAGGTGGTACTTGCATTATGATGATTACTATTTTCAGTGGAGGAATCCTACCTACGATTTCTGACTATCATGAAGCATTTAAAAACATGGAAGACAGGGCAGTGGGGAGGTTTCAAACCAATATAAATATCACTAATGTGACAAATACAAGCGGCATTTACTATGATCTGAATATCACTGTGAAAAACACAGGTCGTATAACTTTAGAAACCACCGATTTTACCATATTAATAAATGGTGTAAAAGAACAATTTAATTGCACAGATTCTTACTTATATCCAGAAAAAGAAACGATTTTTACACTTAATTTAACTGGAAGTGGATTAAAAAGGATTAAGGCAATTACAGAAAACGGCATATTAGACTATGAGGAATATGTCGTATAAATAGGAGGAGAATATGGGATTTAGTCTCACCGGCACACATATAGTATTCTTTGTCGCTGCTGTTTCTATTGCAGGAGTAGTATCAGGTGTTTTTGTTGCGATAATTACGGACGTTACCAACAGTTTTTCTGATGGAGGAGAGCGATTAACAGAAGAAATCGATACAGATTTTAAGATTATTAATGATCCTGACAATATACCTGATACAGGAGGGACTTACATATTTTATCTAAAAAATATCGGAGAGAATAAACTTGCTACAAATAACGAGACGTTTCAAATATTTATAGATGGAGATATTCTGCCGAAAAACAACTATAAACTTACACCTGTCCATATTTATCCTTCTGAGGTTGCTGAGATACAGGTGGATAATACTACGATCTCAGCAGGCACGTATCAGCTTAGGGTAGTTGGACCCTATGCCATAGCTGATACCTTTCAATTTACCATTTAAAAAGAGGGGAAAAATATGTCTAAAACAAAATCTATTGAATTAATAAGAGATGGAATGACAGATGGATTTGCTGAAAAATTTGGACGGGAAATTCCAGAAGGTACCACGGTGTTTATGGAAGGAGCAGAGGGCGCAGGTAAAAGTATTCTTTGCCAGAGATTTTGCTACAGTTTTTTAGAAAATGAATATACCTGTTCGTATCTTTCCACCCAGTTTACTGTAAAAAGTTTCATACGACAAATGAGTTCTTTAAGTTACAATGTTAGAAAATATTTGCTGAAAGGACAGCTTTTTTTTCTCTCTACAGAATCTATCTTAGGGGAGAGTCTACCCAAAGAAACCTTCGTCGACAAATTATTTACTTGTAAGAAGTTATTTGAATCAGAGGTAATATTTATAGATTCAATTTCGACTCTATTAAATGAAAGCCTTAATTATGGGAATTTAGGTGAT
Source organism: Thermoplasmatales archaeon (assembly GCA_023140035.1). Classification (GTDB taxonomy): domain Archaea; phylum Thermoplasmatota; class E2; order DHVEG-1; family DHVEG-1; genus JAGLML01. Next base: position 366 of record JAGLML010000034.1, on the reverse strand, counting down.
CTTATTGATTTTTTTACCAGATGGATGGGCGTTGGGAAGATAATAGTCCTAACCGCTAACCCAAAAGAATGGGATCAAAAAATCCATCAGAAATTTATGTTAACTTCAGAAATGCATTTTGAACTCGCCTTGGCAAATATACCGGGAGTCGGCGTATCACATCAGATATATCTTCACAAGTTTACTGGTGCACAATATAGGTATCAACATGCAACAGGCTTTTTCGTGAAACCAAAAATTGGAATATGCATTGAATCCACTCATGTAGCGTTCTAAAAACCGGAAGATAGTATGGCAATAATGGTAAAAGAGGAATTAGAAAAATTCATAAAGGAAAACGAAAATCTTAAAATTTATATTGAGAAA
>JAGLML010000033.1 GCA_023140035.1 Thermoplasmatales archaeon | reverse complement strand
TTTCATCTAAATGTCATATGGTTCTGATGCAGGATTCCAGTCGAATTGAAACCAACGAATAATTCCATATGGTGGTAACTCTCCAAGTATAGGTTTAGGAAAACTTCTTGGTCTATTCCAATAGTTACCATCCCATTTAATCGTTGAGCGAATATCTCTTATTGATCTATATTTAAATCCAAATACAAAAAACTCACCTAAATAGTAACCGAAACCTGCGTTTCTAAGATTACCTATAAAGTTATTCTTGATTATTTTATAATTAAAACAATTTAAAGCATAAATACCGAAAAGACTACCTGAAATATTATTTAGAGAGATTACATCGTTAATAGAAAAACCTGCTGGGTTTATAGCAAATGTATTATCAATTAAGGTATTTCCATATATACTATAGTTATTGGAATACCCAAAGACTATACCACTTTTGAAGTTTTTTATTATATTTCTAGATATGTTATTGTTTTTTCCTTCATATATAAATATACCAATCCAAGATTCGGAAGTGTTGCCAGTAATTGTGTTATCTGAAATAGTAGTATATTCAGAGTAAATGATCTCAATTCCATAATCATCTTCGACTTTGATAATGTTTCCAGATATAATATTGTAATTCGATTGAATAAATATTATACTAGTGTGAGACGAAGAGTTGCCGTGATTAAGAACAGTAAAACCAGATAAAAAAACGTTATCAGAAGATATATTAACGACGATTTCACTATCACTCCCATTAATAACTGTAGTCTCCCTATTCTCACCTATAAGGTTTATTGATTTATCCACTATCAGATTCTCATAATACGGTGATGAATCATCATAGACAAAAACCGTATCTCCATCACTTGAATCATTAATAGCATCCTGAATCTTACTATAGTTACCTGTTCCATTACCACCGACATACAAGATATTGCCAGAAGATATAGGTTTTATAGATTGTTTCTCCAGATATAATCCAGTTGAAGATGATATAGTCATTCCAAGAAATAACAGCATTATTCCAAGGGTGATTATCTTTCTCATTTTGCTTTCCCCCATATTAATAATGCAGAGGTTATATATTTGTTTATCTATTGGTCGGTTTGTTTTGTATTTGCCTTCTGATACCACAATGCAGTTTTCATTAAAGATAACCACTTGTTGTCACCATCAATAGTTATCCCCGCCATTTCAGAAGGTGTCTTACCATCTAAAGCCATGTGTGGTTTAATGAAATTGTAATACAATCGGTGACCTTTGATAAAAACAGAATCTACCTTTTCTAAAGCATTTTTAAAAATCTAGTTGATGGCTATTTTTGGTTTATCAACTTTCCGATCTACTTCGTATAGACTTGTTCAACGTTTCGTCGACTTCTTATGTTTTTTAGAGAATTTTTCCTTAAGTCTTCCAAATATGCCTTTCTTTTTCGTTTCTTGTGATATAGTTTTGGCTAATTGTAATGAAGCTTTATCAATCCCGATTGAACCAAATTTCTCAGTTGTACCCTCACCTAATGTTTGTTTTAAGCTTAATACTTCATCAATGTCGTCCTTGACCCTTATGATCGTTCCAGGAGTCTTAGGAGCAGATTTTCCAACTAGTATGTCCTTTGGGAGATCTTCTAATTCAAATTGTAATTGGCCTATAGCTGCTTCAAGACTTTTTTGAGTTGCTTCCTCTATATCCCGTTGGATTTCCTCATCGGAGTATAAATGAGGTTTTTCTTTCCCGATTATTTGGTACTCAGGCCTGTTTCCAATTATCCAAACAATTACGCTAGCGAATGCATTTCCCAAAAGTGCCAGAAAACCAAGAACGTAGAGACCAAAAATATAGCTAACAAGTGGATAGTAAAAATTATGAAGATAATTTGCGTAAAATAAATATATAGCTAGTGAGGAAAAAACAACACTAGCAACAACAATTGCATAACCCTTTTTTCTCTGTCTAATCATCAAATTTATTCCGACTAATATCAAGACGATACCAGTAGCTATAGAAAGGATAGTGTAGAAGATTTCAACTGGTTCAGATTCATAATGTATTTGAAAAAACATAACAAGGGCTGACCCTAAAACTATAAGTACAATGCCTGCTGCAAACACTGCCGATCCAAAATAATAAATTAATGCCCCTCTCCTAGATAATTTAGTAGAATCACTAACTTCATTGGGTAGAGAATCGCTTTGCATCACACCATCCAATAAGTGAATGCATACTCTGATATAAAAGTATTTGCAGCTGTTGTTTTACCCCTTTATATTCCAAATAGCATTTTTCCATTTCTCTCTTAATTCGCCCACTTGGAGATTAATCAAATCTTTTCCATTGTCTTTTATGATAAGCTTATCTCCGGTTGTTTGGCCGATTTTAAAAAATAAAAGAGAGAGGTTTTAGTAGATTACTCTACAGTCCTAGTAGGTTTCTAAGTATTGGAAATGTATGTGGAAAACGTTCCAAAAACCTTAGGAACAAAGTGTTGATCAATGCTTTATTCTTTGGCATAGTCACTGATAATGGTTCTGACCAGTCACTCTCTTTTTCATCTGTGTCTTTGGCTTTGACTTTAATTGGATATGTCCCTTCTGTAGTCCATGTGTGTGATGCGCTTACTTGTTGCCCGGAGGGGTATGACCCTAGCCATCCACTGTTGGTTCCATCTCCCCAGTCCCACCAGTAATATACGTTATCTTCATTTGGATCATGAGCCACTGTTGTATATGTGTATTGTGTCCCTACCTTTCCATTTGGTGGGCCTGAGGGCTTCCATGGTTCTAATGGTGCTCCGTAAAGAGCTTCGTATAAATTTAACCTTCCATTCCCATGGTATATATCAAAACCAGGTGTATCTTCACTTGGATTACCCACTTGATCATCAGCTGTCATTGTTAGTATTGCCCATATTTGAGTCTGCGTATAGGTGTGGTCCTGTGCTACTAGTAATGCTGCAGCACCAGCGACCATTGGTGTAGCCATAGACGTACCACTAAGATAACCATACTGATTATTTCTCTTTGTACTATAAATGTCAACACCTGGAGCTACTAAGTCAAGGTGATATCCATAGTTGCTACTCGGCCAACGGGTATCATCATCCATCGTAGCACCAACAGCAATTGTATTGTCATAGCTTGATGGAATGTAAGGATAACTAGTACCATAATTTCCTGTTGCTGCAACCATTACGCAACCTTTGCCATAGGCATAATCAACAGCATCTTTAAGCGTTTGACTAGGATCATCATCACTCCAGCTCATGCTAATGATATTTGCACCCATATCAGCAGCATACATAAGTGCAGGTGCTGCAACTGCCCAGAAAATTTGATTATTGCCTTGCATGGCTTTTACTGCCATTAATTTACAATTCCAGTCTACACCAGCAATTCCAATATTGTTATTTGTGGCAGCTCCAGCTATGCCAGCGCAGTGTGTACCATGACTGTTGAAGTGATCATCATTTGGGTTGTTATCGCTGTTTACAAAATCCCAGCCTCGATAATCATCTATTAAACCATTACCATCATCATCGACTCCATTTATTGGATCCCCGTAATTTATCCATATTCGACTGGATAAATCTGAATGAGTCCATTCTATTCCACTATCCACAATTGCTATTTTAACACCACTTTCTCCTTTTTCTATGTCCCATGCCTCTGGGGCATCTATATCAGCATCCGCAGTTCCACCAGTCTGACCGGTGTTATGTAAACCCCATTGCAAATTAAAACTTGAATCGTTAGGAATAACACATCCTTGACCAAAATAATTAGGTTCAGCGTATTCTACATATAGATTGTTCTTATATGCCTCGCAGGCTTCAAGAATATTAACTCCTTCGTCGACTTTAAGAGTATAAATCCTGTCAAGCCCAATAGATTTAGTTAATTCCATATTCTTTGGTCTAATAACACTGAGAATTGTTTGCTTGATATCATTAACTTTGAACTTTTTATTCAAGCTATCTACCGACGACAAACCTATCGTTACGACCGTACCATCATGTGAAAAAAATAATGTGGTACCCTCCTTAAATTTTACAAGTAACTCACCAGAAGCATATTCAAAGTTTTCTTCCAGTAGTATTTTGTTATTTTTCAGTTCTATTTTAACAGTACTAGCTATTGGTAAGACAGCAGTTGCAATTAACAGCATACATACAAAAATGCCTATTATTTTATTATTCATTTTAATCGCCTCCCACGATATTTATAATAAAAAGAACATATTTAAGCATATTTAAATTTAACTAATTTTAATTGCAACATTCGTCACAATAGTTACTGTACTGAGTTCATAGGTATATCACTAATAACCTTATGAACTTAAAAAAGAAAAAGAAGGAGGTAGATTTGTCCCCTTATTTGATTATAAAAAAGATTATGAATACAAATCCTTCTGCTGATTTTGAAACTTCTTCAATACTATCGGCACCAGCTGTTACAGTTATGCCGACAGGACCAAATCCAAGCACTGGAATGTCGAATATTACTCCTGTACCACCTGCTTCAATAGTTCCAAGGTTTTCTGATATACTTTGTCCGACAAGTATTATGCCCCCTTCTAGAACAATGCTGGCAACAACGTTGGTGGCATTACCGGTTCCAGTGTTATTAATCTCAGCAGTCACACCTAATAACCCCCCTGTAATTCTTCCGATATTTAGTTGAGGCGCAACAATATGGACAATCAATGGTTCTGACCAATTCCCCTCATCACCATAAACATCTTTTGCTTTTGCACTGATATTGTATATTCCAATTTCATCCCAGGTATGATTTACTATTACATCCTCGCCTGAAGGATATGGACCAATCCATCCACTGTAATTTTCATCGCCCCAGTCGATGTAGTAGTAAATGTCCTCTCCATCTAGATCTGTTGCATTGAATATATATTCATACTCTACACCTGGCTCCCCCTCTGTAGAACCTGTTATCGTTGGTGCATCTGGAGGTTGATTACCATGAGTGGGCAAACCTGCTGCCTTCCATCCAAGTATACCACCAGGCATGTTGTAGATTGTTCCAGTAAAATTATTGTCAACAAGGATATTAGTTGCTACAAAACTCCGGTAACCAGATTTACAATAGAGAATAATCTCCTCCCCGGCGTATAATGACATAAATTCTTGTAACCCAGTTTCATTCTGAAGTAGATCAAGGCGATAATGCTGCGGATGTTCTGGAGGTGGGGTATCAATGTGTTCATTTTTCCATTCTCCATCGGTTCTAACATCTATGGGTATTTGAATGCCGTTAGATGTATCGTTTAACAGATCCCATGCTTCGTAAACTGTTAAATTTGTATAACCATCATCTAAGTGTGAGAACATACCATTATTAGTAGGCATATCAAGTACCTGTTTATTTCCGATTATTAATGCGTTTCCAGCCGAACCAAATACAAGTCCAATCATTAAGGTTGTAATACCAAGAGTTGCCCATTTTTTAATCAGATTATTTTGCATTTCAAGCCTCCTTTTTATATAAGTAGTATATATTATTTTAATATCATATAAACTTAACTATTGTTAATTACAATATCTATCACAATATCTTATCGTACTGATTTCATAGATACATTAATATCTCCCTATATCTCCTTGCGATCTCTACATTCACGTTGAAAAGTGGTGGGTTAATGCAGCATACTATAGGAGACGTTGTAAAAAGGGGTCAATGGGCGGCAAAAATGCAAAAAACTTTGCCTAAGTATGACCCCCTTCTATAGGTATTATATTTTTTGGTTAATAAAGATAGTGTATTCTTTGTTTTTATTTATATGCAACCCTATCTTTTTGTGTTAGTTATAATGTGATTTAATCATACTTGTGGTTGCATTGGTTTACCATAGAGAATAAAATTAACTATTAAAAGCCAGAAAAGAGGAAGCAGAATAAGAATCAGTGTTATGTTTAGCCCGATTATTGGCAGCAGTATTATAGGGGCTAAAGAGTAAGCGGCTATCTCATGTATGCCAAATAACCTGTTAAACCGTGGTCTATCAAATTCAGAGGTACGCCAGAATTTGTATAATGTAGCGAATATTACAACTACTAAAAATATCACTATAATGTGAATCATATATTCATCAGATTTCCAGAGGCTGAGTTCTGGTTGAAAACCAGCTAAAACAATCAAACCAATATAAGTTAGTTTAACAGTGTATGCGAACACTGTGAATTTTTTTGGAATCAATAGCTTTCCATTTTCTACTTTAACTCCCATTCTTGTTGCTGTTGTTTTAGCACCCGCTAAATCGTCATGATCAGCGTCCTTAAGTCCTCCTACTACAGCATTGCTAAAAACAATATAAATGAAGATTGAAAAAGATATAATGTAGACTAGATTTGTAAAATGAATCGAGACAGTGCTTGCCCCAAATAAACATCCAAAAAAACATCCTCCAGCTATTAATAAATCTGAACCTGGAATTTTTTTCCCTAGTATATTATACATTCCACCTGCTAAAAGAGCTAATGAAAGGAAAAGTAGTGGAAACAGAGATTGAAAGAAAATAATTGTAAGAGCGTAGGCACAAACACATGCTAATAATGCAATAAAAAGAGCATGGTTCTTAGGTATTGCACTGCTGACTAGTGGTTTTTCCTTGAGGTACTGTGATTTTTCATCAGCTCTAATATCAGCGTATTCATTTAAAACAAATGTAAAAATATGGCTTAAAACTCCAATTATAAAAAGTATGGATAAATGGGGCAGGTTACGTTGTCCCATCATGATTAGACTGCCGATGATAACAACTGCTCCTGTAGCTGCAGCGCCCTGAGGTCTAATTAGGCGAAGGTATTCAAGAAACCTGTGTTTTCTTTTCATTTTACCTCCCCCAAGTATAAATTTTATAAACAAGGATGGAATATAATAATCTAATATTAAATGTTTTCTATTAGGGCAATATAAGACATTCTAGCTTGTGTTATTGATTTATAATAAAACAAATTCTTCTAAGCATATCAATTAACAATTATTCTCTTTTAGAAGCATTCTATTAAAATGCTATTTTTTAGATTTTACATATTTATCTATTGCTCGTGCAGCACGTTTTCCAGCCCCCATTGCCAGAATTACTGTTGCTGCTCCTGTTGCAATATCGCCCCCAGCAAAAATACCTGGAATTGATGTTCGCCCATCTTCATCAGTGTCAATATTTCCCCACTTTCCTATTTTTAATCCCTTTACAGTCTTAGGAATCAAAGGGTTAGGACTTTGACCGATAGCAATGATGGCTGTTTCAATATCAATTTTTTTTTCAGAATTAGGTATGGGAATAGGACGTCTTCGTCCAGAATCATCTGGTTCTCCGAGTTTCATTTTAATACACTCTACTTGAGTAAGAAGACCTTTATCATCACCGATAAATCTCTTAGGATTTGTTAGCAGTTTAAAGATAACGCCTTCCTCTTTTGCATGCCCTATCTCTTCATCTCTTGCCGGCATCTCTTTTTCTGATCGACGATAGATAATGTAGGATTTCTCTGCTCCCAATCTTAAGGCTGTCCGAGCGGAATCCATAGCAACGTTTCCCGCTCCAAACGTGGCAACAACTTTTCCAATCTTGATCGGAGTATCATATTCAGGGAATTTATACGCCTTCATCATATTAACCCTAGTAAGAAACTCGTTCGCAGAATAAACACCATCAAGATTCTCACCGGGGACATTTAACCAACGAGGTAATCCAGCTCCAGTACCGATAAATACTGCGTCATAATCATGCAGAAGCTCATCAACAGTAATTGTCTTTCCAACAACAATGTCATATTTTATATCTACGCCAAGCTTTTTGATATAATCGACCTCGGCCTCAACAATTTTTTTTGGAAGACGAAACTCAGGTATACCGTACATGAGCACACCGGCAGGAGCATGTAACGCCTCAAATACAGTCACGGCATGCCCCATCTTCGCGAGGTCGCCGGCACAGGTAAGTCCTGCTGGCCCTGAACCAACAACAGCAACTTTTTTACCAGTTGGCTTACCTTTTTTTGGTATTTTAACTCCCTTATTTTTCTCATAATCAGCTAAAAAACGTTCAAGACGTCCAATTGCAACTGGTTCCCCAATTTTTAGAAGAGTACATTCTCCTTCGCATTGATTTTCATAAGGGCAAACACGTCCACAGACTGCAGGAAGACTGGTTTTTGTTTTTAATACTTCAACAGCTTTATCAAAATCACCTTCTGAAATATGTTTTATAAAACCGGGTATGTCAATTTCAACAGGACAACCAATTACACAAGGTCTATCTTTACATTGAAGACAACGTTTCGCTTCTTCTATCGCGGTTTTTTCATCATAGCCATAGGGAACTTCCTTAAAATTTTTAATTCGATCTTTTGGTTTCTGTTCAGGCATTTCGTGTTTTGTCTTTCTAACTGTCATGTTAAACACCTGCTAACTTACAAGATTCTTCCTCTTCACAGATAAATCTACGATTACGAAGCATTAAATTATCGAAATCCACCAAATGACCATCAAACTCAGGACCATCTACACAAGCAAATTTTGTTTCACCACCTACAGAAACTCTACATCCGCCACACATCCCAGTACCGTCAACCATAATCGGGTTAAGACTCACCAATGTTTTAATACCATATTTCCTTGTGAGGTCAGATACTACCTTCATCATAATCACAGGACCAATGGCCATAACCATGCCTATCTCACGTTTTTCATCAATTAATTGCTGTAAAACATCGCTTACGAAACCTTTCTGACCCTTTGATCCATCATCAGTCGCTATATACAACTCATCACTGAAAGATTTGATTTCCTTTTCCAACATAAGCAAACTCTCATTTCGAGCACCAAGGATAGAAATGACATAATTGCCCTTTTCTTTCAATGCTTTTACAATCGGATATAAAGGAGCTATCCCAACACCGCCACCTATGCATACAACAGTACCATAATTCTTAATTTCAGATGGTGCTCCAAGAGGACCTGCAAAATTCAACAGAGAGTCGCCGACGTTAAGTGTACCGAGTTGTTTTGTTGTCTTACCAACCTCCATAAAAATAATAGTAATAGTCCCTTGTTTTCTGTCATAATCAGCAATGGTTAGAGGTATTCGCTCTCCACTCTCATCTATTCTGAGGATAATAAACTGGCCAGCCTGAGCTTTTTTAGCAACTAATAGTGCTTTAATCTTCATCAGTTTTACAGTTTCAGATAAAACTTTCTTCTCAACAATCTTATACATGTTAACACTTCAAGCAACGTTTCTGTGGTAACCTGTATTTAGGATGTTTTTTAATAGTTTATGATGATGAGAACTAATAATTGTTGAACTGTTTAAAAATAAAAGGGAATAAACTAAAGACATCACAGACTCTTTTCTCTAACCCTCAAGTTTCTGAATCAAAGCGCCATGCTAATTAGAAAACATTTCTATTATTTATAATTTATATGGATAAGTAGAGTCTATTGTTGTGGTTATAGTATACCTGCATCCGATATTTTTTAGAGATTCATCGATTCTAGCTATCAATTGTCTAAGCTGTTTTTCATCGGGTTCCTTTGCCCAATGGAATACAAAATCAAAGTCACCCATCAGTGTTTCCCCGGATGGAATAATACTTCGAGAGATTTCTCCATTTGAAATTGTTGGCAGCTCTTTTGCCAGTTTTTGTAGCTCCGTAATCGCTTTATCTATAGGTGGTCCATATATTTTGATTTTACTCTCCATACTTTTCACTCCTTTCTTCTCATGTGCCAATATATTTTAACACTTTTTCTTTTTTATCGAATTAAAACCTAAATATTAGCAACTAACCAAGTATTTTGTCTACCTCTTTTTTGTCAGTGTCCATTATGTACGAAATACCGCTTACTTCTGCTGCTTCTTTTGTAAGAGCGGCAATATCATCTCTTGCTATGTGTTCAAGTGAAAATTTTCTGGCACCACACATCAGCTGACGAAGTCCCTGCGCAAGTCTCTCTGAATATGTATATACTCCCATTGCACCCGGTGGTATTTGTTCGAATTTTTTACCGAATTTTCGTTTGAGTTCTGGAGCAGTAATGAAAATTTCCTCAGGAGTATCACCAAATCGACCAACATAAACAGGAACTTGTCCCTCATCGGTTCGTTTACCAA
>JAGLML010000032.1 GCA_023140035.1 Thermoplasmatales archaeon | reverse complement strand
CCATTTGATGGATCCTCTGCATAGATTCTACATTCAATAGCATGTCCACGCTGCGTTACATTCTTCTGTTTAAGAGTAAGTTCCATACCATTTGCTATCTTTAATTGCCATTTCGCAAGATCTATGCCAGTAGTTGCTTCAGTAATTGGATGCTCAACTTGTAGACGAGTGTTCATCTCCATGAAATAGAAATTTAGATTACCATCAACCATAAATTCTATTGTTCCAGCATTTGTATAACCAACAGCTTCTGCTGCGGCAATGGCGGTCTTGCCCATTTCTTCTCTAAGTTCTTTTGTCATTACTGGTGATGGGGTTTCTTCTATAATCTTTTGATGTCTTCTTTGGATGGAGCATTCTCTTTCAAAAAGATGGATAACATTTCCATGTTCATCGGCAAGAATTTGAAATTCAATGTGTCTAGGTTTATCAAGATATTTTTCAAGAAAAACAGAATCATTACCAAAAGCTGATTTTGATTCTCTTTTTGCACTTTCTATGGATTGCTCAAGCTCATCTTCAGAGTTTACTGTCCTCATTCCTTTCCCGCCGCCGCCAGCGGTAGCTTTAACAAGCAATGGAAAACCTACTTTCTTACCTTCTTTGACCAAAGTTGCCATATCTTGTTTTTCACCATGATAACCGGGAATTACAGGAACATCTGCATTTTCCATGGTTTTCTTTGCTTCAATTTTGTCCCCCATCAGTCTAATTACTTCCGGTTTTGGTCCTATAAACTTTATTCCCTTACCATGACAGGCTTTTGCAAAATCAGGATTCTCTGCAAGAAAACCATATCCAGGATGAATAGCCTCAGTTCCTACCGATTGTGCGTTCTCAATGATTTTAGGGATGTTGAGATAGCTTTCTGAAGGTGTTGGTTCTCCAAGATTTATTGATTCGTCGGCAAGTTGGACATGCGGTGCACGTTTGTCTACTTCTGAATACACTGCCACTGTTTTTATGCCAATTTCTTGGCAGGCTTTTATGATCCGAACGGCTATCTCGCCCCGATTTGCAATAAGTACTTTTTTGAACACTTTATTCTCTCCACCTCGGTTTTCTTTTTTCAAGGAAAGCATTTATTCCTTCTTGACCTTCTTCTGAGATTCTAAGTTCGGAGATTTTTTCCACAGTGAACTCTTTGTATTTATCAATATGCATTTCCCGAAGGTTTTTTATTAGGTTTTTTACCTCCGCCATAGCAATGGGTCCTGAGAATCTCAATTGTTCGATATAGTACTCAACTTTGGAGTCAAATTCTTCAGGTGATACAACAAAATCAATTAAACCTATGCCACGAGCAACTGCTGTGTCAAATCGCTCTGCAGTAACAAATAAACGTCTCATATTTGAAAGACTTACTCTTGGTGCAACATATGTTGAGATGACCGATGATATGATCCCAAGATTTGCTTCGCTGAAAGCGAATTTTAAGCCAGGAACTGATATGGCGATATCGCATACTGCAATTAATCCAAGTCCTCCTCCAAAAGCATGACCATTTATCCTTCCAATTACTGGTTTTGGACATGAGTAAATAGTTTCAAAAAGATCTAGCAGAAGTCTACTGTCTTTTATGTTATCTTCTTTAGAGTAGTTGACCATGCTTTTCATCCAATTAAGATCGGCTCCTGCACAGAAGGATTTCCCTTTTCCTGTGAGAACAATGATTCTTACTATGTTGTCATCAGATAATTCTTTAAAGCAATCTGTTAGCTCTGTCATTAGTGATTCATTCATTGCATTATGCACTTCTGGTCTGTTTAAGTATATTGTAGCCACGTCGTTCTGTTTTGATACTTCGATTGTATCATATCTCATACTATATCTCCATACAGGGCTATCGGCTCCGATGATAAGGACAATAAATAAATGTTTCTATTATTCTCTAATCAAAAAGAAATAAAATATATAAAAAATTAGTGGGTAAAACCATCGCTAATTGTCGTAGAGAAGGGCATCTCTTCCCTTTCTATTCTCTTTAGTAGATGTAAATGTAGGGGCATATAATCATTTATGTGATAGTTTTCTTATTCTTTGTCCAAATATAAACAATTTGGCAATTCTTTCAACTTCTTCTTTTTCTTCTAAATCTGTGATTATACCAACAATAATCATTATTATATTCCCCCATGTTAATATTTGTCACTCGTCCTTAATAAACTTTTCGTTTCAATTCAATAAAATCCCCATATTTCTTTATTGAGAAATAAATGGAGAGTCTTGAGGGATTTAAAAATTTTCAACAATTGCCGGAAATTTTACCTGCCTTCGAATGCCGGTTTTCTCTTTTCAGTGAATGCCGTTACTCCTTCTTTGAAATCTTCTGTTCCTGCCGATGCTGCAGCGGTAATACTCTCAAGTTCTAAATGTGGAATCATGTCGTTATCGAGGCTTTTGTTGATGAGCATTTTAGCTTTTCCAACTGCAATAGGCGGCAATCTTTTAAACTTCGAAACAAATTCATCAACTGCATTATCTAACTCATTTGAATCAACTACCACATTCACTATACCTAGTTGTTTTGCTTCTTCTGCTGTAAATGTTTTTGAAGTAAGTATATATTCACATGCTTTTTGATATCCAGTGAGTTTTGTAAAAAACTGTGTTCCACATCCTGGTGCAAGGCCTATCCCTATAAATGCGGTGCCGAATTTTGCCTCTTTTACTGCTATAATAATATCACACGCCAATGCTAACGAAAGACCTGCGCCAAACGCTGCACCGTTGACTGCTGCTATCACTGGCTTTTCCATGCTCCTCATTTCAATAACACATTTGTGTATCGCCTTAGTAAGATCTCTTAAAAATTGTGGTTTGTTTTCTGCCATGTACATTTCTTTGACATCGCCACCACCGCAGAATCCTTTCCCAGTTCCTTTGATCACGACTGCTCTGATCTCTGATCTAGTATTGATATCTCGTAAAACATCGTAGAGTTCCTCTCCAAGTTTCATGTCAAACGAGTTCAGTCGTTCAGGTCTGTTGAGGGTTATATAGGCAATGTTTTCCTTTATATCGATGGTTAGTGTTTCGTAGTTCATAGATACCAACCCTTAAGAATATGACTTTGAATATAAATGTTGGGAAAAAGTATAAATAAATAATTGATCATGCGGGCAGTCGTTGGCTTACATCGGTGACTGATAAAAATGGAAATAACTATGTATCTAGATAAGTTCGAACTTATAAGATACAATTTTTTCAAATGGAGATACGAAACAAATCTTGTCTATAAAGTTTCTTTAGCTCTTGGTTTTGCGTGTTTAACAGGATTGTTAGCTCAGTTTAGATTCTATCTCCCGGGGAATCCATTAGTACCTATTACAGGACAAACATTTGCTGTACTCTTGGCAGGGATACTACTTGGAACATGGGGTGGAATTAGCCTTTGCATGTATACAGGAATTGGGGCAATGGGTGTACCCTGGTTTGCAAGTTTCCAAGGAGGCATAGGCGCCATTACTGGTTCTACTGGCGGGTATATAATTGGTTTTGTTATCGCAGCCTTCTTTCTCGGATATGTTACGGATAGATATATTAGATCAAGAAGTTTTTTTAGTATGCTTCCATTAATGCTTTTTGCAACCTTTATATTAATATATGTGCCTGGCTTAGTATATCTTTACTATTATCTAAGTGCATTGGGAGTTTCTGTTGGACTCTTGGAATTATTATCACTGGGTATGATACCATTTATAGCTGGCGATATAATAAAAATGGTTGCAGCTGCTGCTGTTGCAAAGGGTATCACACCAAAAAGAGCATATGGTAGTGAAGTAGATATGGAGAAATCCAAAAGTTGGCACATACCATAAGCATATACTAATAAATAACATGGAACGAGCGTATATAAGGTTGAATTACTAGTTTTTCTTATTCCTCTTTTGGTTTTTAGGAGTAAGAGTAAGACGCAGTAAATGATTTTGTAACAGTAAGAAGGTTGAAGAGAACATTTCCTTTTGCTTCTCCATGTATAGTAAGGTCAAAGTTCCCTGTTCGTACCCCATCAATAACAGCATTTCCAACGTTAGCATAGTAAATAGTGAGAGTAACATCTTTATTCTGGTGGGATTGAGCAGAGATTGAAACTGTTGGGACACTTCCGTTCCCCACGTAAGTATTAGCAATAGAAACATCAAATTTTGCAGAGAGTCCTGAGATATACTCGGTAGTTGGATTGAAGATATCCATCTTTAGTTTTAGTTTACAATACGTAAGTTGCAACTCTTGTATGCTAATGTTCTCTACCGTCACGTTTACCTTTTCAAGAGCCGAAGCATCAGCCATATAACGAATACTTAAAAAGCCTGAAATGAAAATAACTATTGTTATCACAATTAATATTTTTATCTTTTGATCCATAATTGCTACACATTATATTGTTTCTATTATTAAACACACCCTCCACTCAAAGGATAAAAAGAAGAAAGCGGTTCCTTGTTTAGTAGAAACTGTGCTCGTAATTTTTGTGACATTACCCCCACTGTTTTGCTTTAATTTTAAGGAATTCATGGTAGTTGTGTACTAATTGTTGGGTTATTTCAGGATTGTTAAGGTATGATTCATCAGTGGTCGAAAGGTTTTTCCATCCGAGTTTTTCTAAGTGGTTTTTAAATCCTTTGGGATCAACATATATGGGACATTCGCCAGTCCACTGGTAGGACACCCAGTCTTTTCGTGTTTTTTTAATTGATACGTCTATATCACCTTTTGATGCATTGAATTTTGCGTAATGAAAACAAAAGCAGTTTTTAATATTACCATCAACATCAAAGTAGAGTAAGCCGCTGCATTTTGGCTGTGTTGTTTCTTGCATGTAGATCATATTTGAATTGATGATTTCGTTTTTTCTTTTTTCAAGAAGGTAATATGCCTCTCCTGATAAGATTAAATCCATATTGGGTGTTGGGCCAACAGGGATATATTCGAGGTATCGAGCGAAGAAAGCACCTTTTTTGATTTTGTCCTTTATGAATTCTTCACTGAGAATCTCATCTATGTTTATTGCTGTAACTAAACTAATATAGCCCCAGGGAACGCCGCTTGCATTTAGGTGTTCAATTGCATTCATCACTTCTTTGTAGCTACCTTCTCCACGCAGATGATCATGTGTTGATGGCGAGTTTCCGTCGATACTTAGTATCGGTATTAAGTTTCCAAGAAGAGATAACTGTCTTGCATAGTTCTGTGTAATCGTACTGCCGTTTGTGAGCATAAAAAATATCATATCTGGATTGTTTTCAGCAAGGGTGAATACTCGGTAGTCTAAGGTTGGTTCTCCTCCAGTTAAAAAGACGTGTTTAAATTGTTTTCTTGCGATACTGATAATTGAATCGAGGATGTTATCAGACATGTATTCTCGTTGCCCGGTAAACTTTGAGTAACAATGGATGCAGTGTTTGGTACATTTTTTTGTTACTTCAATGACTATAGATCCCCCTCTTCCATCGACATGGATGCCTTCTTGCAAGATTCTAAGGTAGGATCTAAGATAGCTCTCCCGTAGTTTTGGATTATTTGTAATCTTTGTAATTTTAATGATTTTTTTAATCAAATCTCGTTGCTCTTTTGGTGATATTTCTAATTGTTTTAGTTCCGTCAAAAGGATTTTTGGGTTGCTTTGAAGGTTCCGATATGTGTTTGTGGTAATTATTGTTATCAATCTATCAAGATTCATTGATTATTCCTACTATATGCACTAATTTACCATATTTTAGTTTTATGTATTATTATATTATCTTTATTTATTATAAATACATCCAGTAACATTTATAAGCCATGCATTTTTTCTTTTCCTATGCCCGTCTCCCAACAGTTTTTAGGGGTTTGCAACCAATGTAAGGCATTGTGCTGTACCCTATTTAGACCTCCTGTAACAGAGAAAGAAAAACACGATATTCTTAAAGCAGGATTCGAAGATCATTTTACAAAAATCAGAGCTGGGGTGTACGCTATTAAATCAGGAGACAATGATAACTGCCCCTATTTAAAAGAAGATTATTCTTGTGAGATTCACCGTGTAAAACCTACATTATGCAAGGTGTGGCCTGTTATTCCACGTTACCAAAACAATAAACGAGGCTGTATAGTTATAAAATGTCCATTGCTCCCGTTAATATCTAAAAAAGAATTTCAACAGACAAAGAAAGAAGTAGAAAGAATACCACTTCCGATCGTTCAGCATCTCTGGAACATTTCACCAGCGATGAAACAGAAATATAAGAGGTTTGAATACGAAAAAATTTAATACAGAAGATCAAAAATAATCACAAGTTTTTCCTGCGAAGCTTTTTATCAGCGGTGTGTCCTAATTCTCGTACGATCGTTAAGATATCCTTGATATCTTGCTTTGTCGTGCGATAATTGACAATACAAGTTCTTAAAACATATTTATTTCCTAGAACTGTGCTGGATAATACAGCTCGTTGGTCCGTACGCATCTCTTCAGCAATGACGCAGTTAAGCCGGTTGAGGTATTCCTCAATTTTTTCCTCTTGAAGCTGATCCACCCCCTGATGTTTTTGTCGTAAATCTTCAGGAAAATATCGGAAACAAAAGATACTTAAAGTAGCGGGACTAGCAGCCTCAAAATCTGATGATTCATTGACTAGTGCAGCCATATACCGTGCCAGATAAATGTTCTGATTAATAAGTCGTCCATACTTTTGGATACCATACTGCTTAAGGGACATCCATATCTTGAGCGCACGAAACTGACGAGAAAGTTGAAGACCATAGTCAGAGAAGTCCACGTCTACACTTGAAATAGATGTAGTGTTCGTCATATGAACATAGGGAGCATTTATAGAAAAGGTCTGAATCATATGAGATGGATTTTTCACGAGAACACATCCCGCTTCGAACGGTATGAACAGCCACTTATGAGGGTCAAGTGCTACAGAGTCAGCACGCGTGATCCCATTTAGTAGCGGTTTTAGATGTGGGGATAATGCTGCAAAACCACCGTATGCGGCATCAACGTGAAACCAAATATCATATTGTTGACAGATATCAGCGATAGATTCCAACGGGTCAATGGCACCAGTGTTCACTGTCCCAGCAGTTGCCACCACACAAAAGGGAAACATATCATGATTTTTATCTTCGATAATTTTAGCTTTCAAATCATTAGTGTCAAGGCGGAACGCATCGTCTACTTTTACTCGGTGAATATTATTCATGCCGATGCCTAAGATATTTGCTGCCTTCGGTACACACATATGCACCTCTTCAGAAACATACAGAATCATGTTTTTGTCCTGTCGCAACCCTTCACTCCTTATATCAAAACCAGCCATGACGTTACGGGCGGTTGCAAGTGCAGTAAGATTAGCCATTGAGCCACCGCTGAGTAAGATACCTGCAGCGTTAGGATCATAGTCGAGAATTTCTTTAATCCAATCAATAACCAATAGTTCCAAAGCTGTCGCCATTCCTGCACCTGAAACAGCAACGTTCTGATTGAGTGCGCTTGCTATTCCATCAGCAAATGCACCGATGACAGTCCCTGATGCTAAAATCCAGCCGAGAAAACGCGGATTTCCGATACGTATAGCATTTGCGATGATCTTATCCCGACAGTCATTTAAAACAGTGCGAGGGTTCTGCTCAGTCTGGGGGAGTGGTTCGTCTAACAGTCCCTTCATTTGTTTGAGAGTCTTGCTTGTCAGGATTGGTCCCTTACATATATTTTTGAAATAATCGACCACGAGATCTACTGAATGATAGCCAAGTTGACGAATCTCTTCAGGATCCATGTCGAAGGTTTCATCTTTGATTAAATTAGCAAGTTCTGAGCTTTTTTTATCTTTCATGTTTTCTCCCCAAATGTATGAATATATACTAAAATGTCTTATATCTTTGCTGTCCCACAGTATGTACTAGTGCTACTGTACTGATCTCATTTCTACAATCCTTTGCATGATTTAGCTTGTGGGAGGATAAAAAAGTATTTTATTGATTTGATTATAGAAATTTGACCATACTTAAAAATATAAATATCTCCAGTAGATTCATAATGGAAACTCATGGTGTCTGTTTGCAATATTGAAATAATTAAAGATGGGGAAGAGTTCGTTGTGAGAGTTCATTTGGCCAATGGATCGGTCAAAGAATACCGCCATAAGAATCTCGAAGAAGTACTTACAGAGATGGTTATCGCTCTTCAAGATGAGCTGGATGACTAATTATATTCATCCCAGCTTTTAATTTTTAAATCTCTAGGTGAGGTTGCATAAATTGCTTCAGCAAACCTCTTCGCGAGTTGTAAATTAGTAATCAAAGGAACATCGAAGTCAACAGCCTTCCGTCTTATCAGATAATCATTATCGAGCTCTTCTTTTTCAATATTTTTAGGTATATTTATTACTAAATCGATTTTCTCATCTGCGATATATGTAAGGGTATTTGGTTCTTTATTCTCTAATGGCCAGTACAGAACCTCTGATTTGATCCCATTTACTTCCATAAAATCAGATGTTCCCTTTGTGGCATAAAACTTAAAACCCATTTTATCTAATATTCTCGTACTTTCTAAAAATTCTGCCTTACTTTCCATGGGTCCAGTAGATAGCAGAATTGTCTTCTTAGGTAATTTGAAGCCAACTGAGATAAGACTTTTCAAAAACGCCTCATTAAAATCGTCTCCTAGACAAGCAACCTCACCAGTAGAAACCATCTCTACGCCTAAGATAGGATCTGAGCCTTTTAATCTGGTAAAAGAAAACTGCGGTGCTTTTATTCCAACGTAATCCAGATCAAAAGAGGACCGATCTATCTTGGGAACACGTTTGCCCATAATAATCTTGGTAGCTAAATCAACAAAGTTTATCTTGAAAACCTTAGAAACGAAAGGAAAACTCCTTGAAGCCCTTAAATTACATTCAATAACTTTAACATCATTATCTTTGGCTATAAATTGTATGTTAAACGGACCTGTTATCTTTAAAGATCTTGCAACCTTCTTTGCAATTATTTTAATTCTCCTCGTTGTCTCCAAGTACGTTCTCTGAGGAGGCAATACCATAGTAGCATCTCCAGAATGTACTCCAGCATTCTCAACATGCTCGGAGATTGCATAACAATATAGATCACCTTGCTTAGCAACAGCATCAATTTCTATTTCTTTAGCTCCTGTAATAAATTTACTAATAACAACAGGACGTTCCTTACTAACCTCAGAGGCTTTTTTAAGATATTTTTTTAATTCATCTTTACTTAAAGCGATACTCATTGCAGCGCCGCTAAGAACATAACTCGGTCTAACAAGCACAGGATAGCCAACTTTGTCTGCAAATTCCTCAGCCTTATTTATGCTTGTCAGTTCTTTCCATTCTGGTTGATCTACTTCTAATTTGTCCAATAGTTGAGAAAACTTGTGTCTATCCTCAGCGTTATCAATACTGAGAGGCGATGTACCTAGTATTGAAACACCTGCATTGTGCAATGGTAACGCCAATGTATTAGGTATTTGACCTCCCATTGATACTATAAGTCCTAAGGGATTTTCCTTTTCATATATATCCAAAACTCTTTCAAAAGTGAGTTCATCAAAATATAGTTTGTCACAGATATCATAGTCTGTGCTCACGGTCTCAGGGTTATAGTTAATCATTATGGTTCTGTAATTCAAATTCCTTAACGTTATCACTGAGTTTACACAACACCAGTCAAACTCCACTGAGGAACCAATTCTATAGGCACCACTTCCTAAAACAATAACTTGTTTTTTTTCTTTGATCACAAGGTCATCCTTACAACCATTGTATGTTAGGTAAAGATAGTTGGTTTTCGCTGGATATTCTGCTGCTAATGTATCTATCTGTTTTACGTATGGTACAATGCCTAGTTCTTTTCTTCTTTTCCTCACCCCAAGTTCAGTATTGTTTGTGAGCATTGCTATCTGTAGATCAGAAAAACCCTTTTGCTTCGCGTCTTTTAATAAAGAAATTGGGAGATTTTTTAGATCATACTGTCTTAATAATTCTCCTATCTCAACTATGTTTCTCATTTTATACAGGAACCATGAATTGACCTTAGAAAGATTGTATATTTTATCGATAGAATATCCTCTTTTGATTGCTTCAGCTATCGCAAACATTCTTTTATCGGTTGGTTCTTTAAGTTCCTTCTCCAGATTATTAAACTCAAGGTCATTACAAACAAGACCGTTCATCCCGACATCTAACATTCGTATTGCTTTTTGGAACGCCTCTTCATAACTCCTTGCAATTGCCATTACCTCCCCCACAGATTTCATTTCAGAATCTATGCTTGAACTGATTTTTCTGAATTTTTGCATGTCCCATCGTGGATATTTAACAACAACATAGTCTAAAGCTGGTTCAAAACAAGCCTGCGTCTCCTTAGTTATAATGTTCTCCATTTCAGTTAAACTATATTCTAAAGCCAGCTTCGTTGCAATAAAAGCCAATGGGTAACCAGTTGCTTTAGAAGCCAAAGCTGAGCTCCTGCTTAA
>JAGLML010000031.1 GCA_023140035.1 Thermoplasmatales archaeon | reverse complement strand
TTACTGAAATTTCATCCCGTTATAACACATCTCTAGGCGTACCATATCATTTAGGATTTTTAGACTTTGCTTTTGATGAAAATATTTCAATAGATGCCGGGAACAGTTATACAAATAGCACTATTTGGAACGGCAATGACCATGAAGATGAACAAGGTAATGATTTTGGTGATATTACTCCCAACAATATTCAAGTTACAATGGCAGTATATAACAACAGTAATGGTTATGTAGATGAAACAGAGATAGCACACATTCCAAATAATCCACCATATGAACCAAGCGATCCCTATCCAGCAAATGGGTCGACGGGTGTTGATGTTAATATAGATCTGTCTTGGACAGGCGGCGATCCAGATCCTGGCGATATTATAACATATGATGTATGCTTTGGAACAGTTAGCCCTCCACCCAAAGTAGCAAATAATCAATCTGCAACCACATATGATCCAGGTACACTTGATGTTAACTTAACCTATTATTGGAGGATTATTGCCTGGGATAACTATAATGCTTCAACATCTGGGCCAATATGGTATTTCACAACAAGAATAAATGACCCGCCAAAGACACCAGAACAACCATCTGGACCAACCAATGGGGCCGTGGGATTTGAATATACATTTTCGAGTAATACGACTGACCCTGATAATGATCAAGTATTTTATAAATGGGATTGGGGTGATGGAAATTTCAGCGAGTGGCTTGGACCATACTTTCAGGGCATAAATATTACTACAAATCATATTTGGACTGCAGGGGGAGATTATGAAATTAAAATTAAAGCTAAGGATATTTATAGTGCTGAGAGTAATTGGTCAGAACCATTTTCAATACATATTGTAGAACCTTTAATCGAGATAGGCAATATAACTGGTGGATTATTTAAGGTAAATGCTGTTATCAAAAACATTGGAGATGGAGATGCTGGAAATATAAGCTGGAATATCAACTTACTCGGTGGTTTAATATTGCGAGGTTATCAAACCTCTGGCTCGATTGCAAATATTCCTCCTGGAGGACAAGTAACAGTAAGCTCAGATTTAATATTGGGAATAGGTAGAACAGATGTGATAGTGAATGCAAAGATACCAGGTGGAACTATGAATATAAAAAATACTAATGCGTTTGTATTATTGTTCTTTATAAAGATATGATATTATAGCTGTCAAACAAATTGTTTATCTTTTTTAAAAAATCATTATTGTAAGTATCATAAAAACGTAATCAAAAAATATGAAAAGAACCTGCTAATAATTTAATAACAATCGGAATGCAAAATACGGAAATAGAACAGCATATTGGTAATTCATCGACAATAAACGTAACTAAAATACACAATTATAAAAATAGTAAACTGTTTTCTGGAAAGTTAAAATAGGAAGCATAGTAAGATGTCAAGTGTTGAGAAATCATCCAAAGTTTCAGGATTTTATAAAATGCCAGTTGAAAAAAGAGTAGAATTTGTAAAGAATTTTTCTGATTTGAACGAGGACGAAACAAAGATATTTTCTTCTTCACTAGACATAGAAACTGCAGATAGAATGATAGAGAATGTTTTGGGAACGTTTGAGTTGCCACTCGGTGTTGCGGTTAATTTTCTCGTTAATGGTAAAGACTATCTTATTCCAATGGCTATCGAAGAATCAAGTGTTGTTGCTGCAGCAAGCAATGCAGCCAAGATAGCTAGAATAAAAGGAGGATTCACAACTGAAAGTACGAATCCTTTGATGATCGGTCAAATTCAACTTTTGAATGTAAAGGATGTGATAGGTGCCGCACAAAAAATATTGGATCATAAGAAAGAGATTTTACGACTAGCAAATGCTCAGGATAAGATTCTTGTAGAGTTTGGCGGCGGAGCAAAGGATCTGGAGATTCGAATACTTGACAGTCCTATCGGGAAAATGATAGTGATTCACCTAATTGTTGATGTTCGCGATGCCATGGGTGCAAATGCAGTTAATACAATGTGCGAGGCTTTAGCTCCAATCCTCGAAGACATATCCGGTGGGAAAGTTAGGTTAAAGATACTTTCAAATCTTGCCGACAAACGAATTGTAAAATCAAAAGCTGTTTTTGACAAGGAAAAAATGGGCGGTGAACACGCTGTCGATGCTTTTCTTGAATCTTATACCTTGGCATCAATTGATCCTTATCGGGCAGCAACCCATAACAAAGGAATAATGAATGGTATCGACGCATTAATTATTGCCACAGGAAACGATTTCCGTGCAATTGAAGCAGGTGCACATGCCTATGCAGCAAGAGACGGCCTTTATACCTCACTTTCTTCATATCGCAAAGACAAAAATGGAGATCTGGTTGGTGAATTAGAATTGCCTCTTGCGGTTGGGATTATTGGTGGCGCCGGAAATATACATCCAAAGGCAATACTCTGCAAAAAAATACTTGGCATAAAGACAGCACAAGAACTCGCTGGAGTAGTTGCTAGTTTAGGGCTTGCACAAAACTTTGCAGCAGTACTCGCACTTTCAACTGTAGGTATACAAAAAGGACACATGTCTCTTCATGCAAAAAACATTGCTATCATGGCTGGTGCCAATGAAGATCAGGTAGACAAAGTTGCAGAACAAATGATTAAAGAAAAGAAGATAAAACTTGATAGGGCCAAAGAAATACTTGAAGAAATTAGATAATTCTTTCTGCAATATCTTCTGTTTCTCTTTCACAATAATAGCATTTAATACAGGGAGGGTCATCACCTACTAATAAAAATCTGCTTTTAACAGGCTCTCTAGCGTTAGATATACATGTAGGATTTGAACATTTGACAATACCGACAATCTCCTCTGGCAATTGAACCTTATGTTTTTCCACAACCTCAAAATCGCGAATAATATTGATCGTAGCTTTTGGAGCGATTAGTGCAATTTTGTCCACTTCCTTGGTATCTAGCTCTCGATTCTCAACTTTTACAATATCTTTTTTACCAATTTTGCTTTTTACATTCATAACTACGCTAACAACTGATGAAGTAGATTCTGGAATTTTTAGCACGTGTAATACTTTAACTGCAAATCCAGGAGTTATATGATCGATAACAGTCCCATTTTTGATTGGTGTGATCTTCAGTTTCTTCATAGTTCTTTACCTCCCAAAATTAGGGAAAGCAATGCCATTCTCACAGGGACGCCGTTGAATGCCTGCTTGAAATACAGCGCATGAGGTGTTTTATCGACCTCTGGATCTATTTCTACCACTCTAGGCAATGGATGCATAATTATTAGGTCCTCTTTTGCATGTTTTAAAAGATCTATGTCAACCTTGTACATCCCAACAACACGATTGTATTCCTCAGCATCTGGAAATCGTTCTTTCTGAATCCTTGTCACGTACAAAACATCTGCATCTTTGACTGCTCTCTCCAAATTTGGGATACTGCTTGGTTCTACCCCAAATTCTTTGCATTCGTTGATCACTTCTTTAGGCATCTTCAGGCTTTCTGGTGATACAAAGGTTAACTCTGCTCCCAAAAGTGAAAGTGCGTATGCTAAAGAGTGAACAGTCCTCCCGTACTTTAAATCGCCAAGAAGTACAATTTTATTTCCTTTGATTTTCTTTCGTTCTGTAACAATGGTAAACAGGTCAAGAAGACATTGTGTGGGATGTTGTCCAGCGCCATCTCCAGCGTTTAATACCGGTGATTCAGCAAATTCTGTTGATAATCGCGCTGCGCCTTCTTGAGGATGTCGTATTACGATTGCATCGGCATATGAATCAGCCATCCTTATTGTATCTGCCAGACTCTCACCTTTTTTTTGCGAGGTTGCGCTTGGATCTGCAAAGCCAATTACTCTTCCACCTAATCTGTTCATAGCGCTTTCAAAACTGAGTCTTGTACGGGTGCTAGGTTCAAAAAATAGCGAAGATAAGATTTTTTCCCTTAGAATGTCTGTATGTTTTTCACCTTTGGCATATGGCACCATTTTCTTGGTGTAATTTAGTATATAGTTAATTTCCTCTTTAGAGAAATCTTTAATTGAGATTACGTCTCTGTTTTTAAAATCCATTTACATCAGAAAATGATTAATAAGTTACCCGTTTAATAAATTTTTTAGCCTATTATTTGTCTCTCCAGCGGTCTTTTTTTCCTTTCTGGATTGCGTTTATCCATCATTTAAAGTCATCCCAAAAGCATATTATAGTTCCTCACATAAATATTTGTTTAAATGTATAATCCAGTTGAACTTTCTAAAAAAACTGAGAATATCATTGTTAATGGATATATGAAGAAGTATTATCGTTTTCGTGGAACGGGTTTCTATGGAGGGATATCAACTGCTGATACAGTTGGATGTAATCTTCGTTGTAAATTTTGTTGGTCTAGTTCGAGTGTATGGAATGCAAAAAATACAGGCGAATTCTATTCACCACAACAAGTAGCTGATAAACTCCATGAGATAGCAAGAAAGAAAGGATATAATCGAGTACGGGTATCTGGTGGTGAATCCACTATTGGTAGAAAACATTTGATCACACTTTTGGAAAATATACATCCAGAGCTTTTGTTTATTCTTGAGACCAACGGCATACTTTTGGGAGTTGACAAAACATATGTGGAAGAATTATCTCAATTCAAAAATCTACATATCCGCGTATGTCTTAAGGGAAGCACCCCGGAGGAGTTTTCTTGGCTTACGGCCGCAGAGGGAGGATTTGAATACCAGTTGAAAGCACTTGAACATTTGAGAGATGAGAGTCTGAATTTCAATATCGCGTTGGTATCTATAAAGCAAAATAAACATGAATTATTCAATAGATTAAGAAAAATGGATTTAGAAAGAATTATGATTGAGGGAGAGGAAATAAAACTCTATCCGCAAGTGAAAAAAAGATTAGATAAAGAGGAAATTTTACATTATTTTGAGAAAAAATAAAGATATGTCTTTGAGCCTTCTACCTTTTAAAGTGGTTGGCCATATTAACTAATATTACTTGTTCTGAGTTCTTCAGATGGCTACTGCTGGATTCCGGTAATAGTTGGATATTTTATTAATGACCGTGAATCAATTCGAAAACACTTGGAGGTTATACAAAGAGAATCACAAAATAAAAACTCAGTTAAAGGCCACTTTTAGTTTATGAAAGGGTGATGAATAAAAATAAAAAAGGAAAATTTATTAATATATGAGTAGTCCTATACTGTAGTTGGTATATGATATAATGCCTAAGGATAAAAAATCTAAAAAAGGAATCATAGAAATATTACATCAGATTTTAGATAATCCTTACGATCCTAAATTTAAAGCATCCACTTTCGAAGATAATAAAAATCTAGAGTCAATACATAGAAGATTATCTGGAGAGTCACTAAAAACTGATAGGAAATATATATCATCAGATTTTTTACCTAAGAAATATGATAGTTTGGAACCAAGAGTCACTATTTATCAAAAAGAAGAGAAGATCACTCCACCAGAAATTAAGAAGCTTGAGCCGGGTGAACGAGCCGAAGAGGTTAAAGACGAATTTCCTGAAGAAGACCTTTTTGGTGACGTAGATCTTTATGAAGTCGAGAAGGTTGATATTTCAGAACCTGAATTTTTGGAAGTTAGACCTAAAGAAACAACAAAAAAACAAGAGGAAGTTTCTGAAGAAGCTGAAGTATTCTTGCCTGTCCCAGAACCTGTCGAAAAAGAAAAAGCCAAAGATATGAAAGTCGCTGATGAAGAGCTACCTGAATGGGAATCGGTAGAGGAAACAAAACCTAAAGAAACAGTGGAGAAAAAAGAAGGAAAAATTTCAGAAGAGTTTCCAGAGTTTGAAAAAATTGATGAGGAAGCTGAACCTCAACCTCCCAGTGTTGAAACTGAGGAAGAAATTTCTACTTGGGAGCCCGTGAGTGAGGAACGTGTCAAAGAAGAAATAGTTGAGTTGCCTGAAGAACCTAAAGAAGTAAGAGAAGCTAGAATTGCCAAGAGAGAAAAGGAGCAACAAAAAGTCCGAATTTTGTCATTTCTAAAAGAACGCAAACGTAAAAAAAAGAAAGGAGAGGAAGGAAAGTTAGACGAATTAGAAATAAAAGGATCAAAGAAGTTTGATAGCGAAATAGTTGTCGGTGGTAAGGAAAGCGAAGAGAATATTTTAAAAAAATTAGAAGCAAAGGCAGAATGGAAAGAAGTCAAAGAAATCACAGGCGATGTAGAAAAAGAGGTGCCTGAATGGGAATCGGTAGAGGAAACAAAACCTAAAGAAACAGTGGAGAAAAAAGAAGGAAAAATTTCAGAAGAGTTTCCAGAGTTTGAAAAAATTGATGAGGAAGCTGAACCTCAACCTCCCAGTGTTGAAACTGAGGAAGAAATTTCTACTTGGGAGCCCGTGAGTGAGGAACGTGTCAAAGAAGAAATAGTTGAGTTGCCTGAAGAACCCAAAGAAGAAAAACCTCCTGAAGAAGATCTAAAAAAAATATCCAAGGAAAAAGAAAGGGAAGCGAGAATTGCCGAGAAAGAGAGGTTAGCGGAACTAGGGAGACGGGAGAGAGAACAAATAGCAAAGGAGAGAGAAGAACAGAGATTGAAAAAGATTGAAGCAAAAAATGCATTGATTGAGGCAAGAAAGAAGGAGAAAGAAGCCGAAATAGCTGAGAAAGAGAAAGAGAGAAAACTCAGAGAGAAGCAAAAAGAAAAACAACGATTGAAAATAATTGAAGAAAAAAAGGCATTGTTAGAAACCAAGGAAAAAGAAAGGGAAGCAAGAATTGCCGAGAAAGAAAGAAAGATGAAACTAAGGATACAAGAGAAGAAACAAAGAGCAAAGGAAAAAGTGGCTGCTAAACAGGGAACTGTTTCCCCAGCAAAGTCAATATCTGAATCTGAAATTGGGAAGCTTACTGAATGGGCATCTTATGATGTAGAAGAAGAGATACCTGATATCGACAGTACCGCTGAATTTTATAAACATGGAGATTACACACTTTATATGAAAGAAATAAAAACATCTACTGGGAAAAAAAGAATCATTCATTTTTTTAGCAAAAAAAAGCCTGGCCTAGGCGAGGCCATTCCATTGCCAGAAGGTTATGGGGTTATGATTAATAAAAAAACTAAGCTTCCTTACCTGAGGAAGAAAAAATAGCTTTTCCATAATCTCTATAAATCCTTTTTTGTATTAACATTTTGATAGATAATGTTTTGGAACGGCCCATTAAATAAAATTGACGATTTTCGATACGAGATTCCATCGAATTATAAAGGGGTAAAAAATAATCTAAAAATGGGAACTTCGGCTGTTATTTATGCTAGTGCCCATATGATTGATTCCATCCGGAAAGATAATGCCCTTGAACAAGCTGCAAATGTAACAATGCTTCCCGGCATTGTTGGTAAATCTCTTGCGATGCCTGATATACATTGGGGATATGGATTTCCCATTGGTGGTGTTGCTGCTACTGATGCCGAAGAAGGTGTTCTTTCTCCAGGTGGAGTCGGGTTTGATATCAACTGTGGGGTGAGGCTTGTTAGAACAAATTTACACGTTAGCAATTTAGATGCAAACAAGATACCGCCTCTTGTCGACGAGATGTTTAAAAACGTCCCCTCTGGTCTTGGCTCAAAGGCAAAGGTTCGACTTAGCAGAAAGGAACTGGATGATGTTTTACGTTTAGGAGCTCGATGGGCTGTAGAAAATGGATATGGATGGGAAGACGACGTCGAGTTTTTAGAGGAAAACGGATGTTTAAAAGATGCTGACATTTCCAAAGTTTCAGAGAAGGCAAAGCAGAGAGGTGCTCCTCAATTGGGTTCTTTAGGGGCTGGAAATCACTTTCTTGAGATACAAAAGGTGGCAAAGATTTATGATTCAGACGCTGCAAAAACGTTTGGAATAAACGATGAAGGGCAGATAATGGTTATGATACATACAGGGTCTCGTGGATTTGGCCATCAAGTTTGTACCGATCATTTAAGGGTTTTAGAACAGACCGTTAGGAGATATAACATCTGGCTTCCAGATAGACAACTTGCTTGTGCCCCTGTAAATTCAAAGGAGGGACAAGATTATCTTAAAGGTATGGCTTGTGCTGCAAACTTTGCCTGGTGCAATAGACAAATGATAGTTCACTGGATAAGAGAATCTTTTGAAAAAATACTTAACGAAAGTGCTGAGAGTTTGGATATGCATATTATTTATGATATTTGCCATAATATCGCTAAACTTGAAGAACATGAAGTAGATGGTAAAAAAAGAAAGGTATATGTTCATAGAAAAGGTGCAACCCGCTCATTCGGACCAGGAAAAAGCGAAATTCCATTGAAATATAGAGATGTTGGTCAACCTGTTTTAATTCCTGGAGATATGGGGACTGAGAGTTATCTTCTTAGAGGAACTGAGAAAGCTGAGGAGACGTTTGGCTCTACATGTCATGGTGCGGGTAGAGTTATGTCTAGACATCAAGCTGTTAATAGGTGGCGTGGAGAGGCCATACAGAATAATTTAAGAAGAAAAGGGATATATGTGCATCCAGCTAGCTGGAAGGTTATGGCTGAAGAGGCACCAGATGCTTACAAAGATGTTGGTGAAGTTGTAAATGTGACGCATGGTGCTGGGATTTCTATTAAGGTAGCAAAACTTTTACCTTTGGGGGTGGTTAAGGGCTAGTAAGATAAATTCGTTTTTCACCAATTAATTTTAAATGCTAGTAAGCATATTTGGGTATATTAGATGGTGATGCATTTGGAAGATGTTGAAATTGTTGATTTTGAAGACACGGATCTTAGTGATGCAATTGTAATTGCTGGTTTTCCTTCTATAGGCTTAGTCAGCACTATTGTTGCAAATTATTCAATAGATGCTTTAGGTTTAAAACAGGTCGGAGCATTAAATTCACCGCATTTTCCTACGCTCTCAGTTGTTCATACAGGAGAGCCTTTGTCTCCTGTTCGCATATATGCAGGGAAATTAGAAACTGGGGAAAAGATTGCAGTTTTTGTCTCGGAGTTCAAACCAAAACCTAGCTTGATAAGCTCCTTGTCTGATGCAATTATAGATTGGGTGAAAAAAAAGGGATGTAAGCTTTTGATATCGCCGGAAGGTATGGTTGTTGAGGGTAAACCCTCTAAGGAAGAGGACGATATTGTTGATGCGTATGCAATTGGATCGACAGAAAACGCTCGACAGATACTCCAATCGATGAATATTCCTCAGTTTAAAAATGGCATAATCGCCGGTGTTTCCGGAGTTTTGCTCAATAAAGGAAAACATGAGAACATCGATGTAATATCAATACTAGCGGAGGCACATCCTAATTATCCTGATGCTCGAGCTGCCGCATCTGCTATAACCGTTATCGGTACGCTTATTGGCGTGAAAATAGATGTTGCACCGCTTTATGATGAAGCAGAACGCATCGAAAAACAACTTCAGAAATTCCACAAACAAGCAAAACCAATGGTATCTGGTGCAGGTCAGATCCCTCAACCAAGTATGTATGGATAGAGTATAGTTTGAAACTATACTTTTTATTTTTTTATCCGGTAATTCAACAAATAACTTTTAAAATACTACCTTATTGTTTTTATTGAATTATGGAAAAGATACCAGAAAGTCATCCGCGTTATACTTCGTTAATGACACGGGAAAAAATTTCACAGGCGATGAAAAACGGCATAGTTCATGAAACTGGTTTGATAGCTCATGGTAGGGGTGAGGCCTTTGATTATTTGCTTGGTGAGAAAACTATACCACAAGCAAATATAGCTGAAAAGGTTGCAGCAGCAGCACTGCTGTGCGCAAAGAACCCTGTTATATCGGTTAACGGCAATGTTGTTTCCTTAGTTGCAGAAGATTGCATCAGCTTGACCGAGTCCATTTCAGCGAAACTTGAAGTTAATCTTTTCCATAGAACAGAGGAGCGAATAGAAAAAATTTCAAAAGAACTGTCAAATTACGGAGCAAAAAATGTATATGGTCAAAAGGCAGATGCAAAGATTCCCGGTTTAGAGCACGATCGTGCTTTGTGCGATAGGGAGGGGATCTTTTCGGCTGATGTTGTGCTTGTTTCACTTGAAGACGGTGATAGATGTCAGGCTCTTAGAGACATGGGAAAAACACTCATTGCTATTGATTTAAACCCCCTTTCTAGAACTGCAAGAACAGCAAGTATTACAATTGTTGATAATGTAACTCGTGCAATTTCAAATATTGAAAAATGGGTGAATGAACTAAAGAAATTTGATAAAAACGAACTTAATAATCTAGTTGAAATGTGGGATAATGAAAGAAATCTAAGTGAAATGGTATCTTTTATTTCAAAAAGACTAAATTCATTGTTTTGATAGGGTTTTTATTATGTATAGAAGTCATTATTCAAAGGATGTAGCAAAAAAAGACTATAACAAATCAATAACAGTAGCGGGTTGGATCGAGGATATCCGAAATATTGGATCCATTGCATTTATCATCCTGCGTGATAAGAGAGGTACTCTTCAATTAACTGTTTTAAAAAAGAAAAATCCTGAATTATTTGAAAAATTAACATCTTTATCACGAGAGTCGGTTATATCTGTAAAAGGC
>JAGLML010000030.1 GCA_023140035.1 Thermoplasmatales archaeon | reverse complement strand
CCAAACATTTTTTCATCATATTTTTTCCTCCTTGTATAATTCCAATGCATATATAATATATAACTTTTCTCTTCCTGTTTTTATTGCAACATCTGTAACAAAATCCAAACTATTGTTAGAAATGCTACCCTTTGGCACAGATTCTTCTGGGCTAAAAACCAACTCTAATGTTCCAACCCTTTTGAACCAACGCCATATGTTACAGAACCCTATGAGTGGTACTGTGTAACGTGAGTGTGGGAAATTTAGTTTGGGAAATTTAAGTTGTTTTCTAAAAATTATCTCTTTGAACCACCTATACAATAATGACAATTATCATATCCACATCTATGTGCCTCTTGAAGATTATCTGGTTTAAAAATTACTGCATGCTTTGCTTTAATAATCTCATCAATCTGGCAATTTTTTGTTTCCTTATCTAAATCGTGAACTTCCATCTTATTTTTATTTCCCAAATATTTTTTACCTATAAATGGTGGAAAATTTCTTCTTGCCATATTTTACCTCCCTTTAAATTTGAATTAGAGATGAATTAAAAACTTAAATATTTTGTGTATTTTAGTTTACGAAATTTCTTTAAAATAAGATTATAAGGAAATAAAATATTATGAATATATTGGTGATGAGTTGGGAAAACGTATTACACATGAAGATTTGATGAAACGATTAGATGACCTGATGAAACGATTGGATGAAATGGATAAAAGAAATATTACGATTTCAAAAATTATTTTGTTCTTTTCAATAGCAGTCGCATTACTAATAGGTTCTTACTCTACAAATAATATTTTATTTATATTCCTCGGTGTATGTTGTTATGCATTTAGCATACTGCTTTTAATCTTTAAAGGAATTAAATATTGATTCCTTTGTGTAGTTTAGTTTTACAAACAATTATTATAACCCTATGACATAAACATTGCTTGGTCTCCCCACTTTCCAATTACATCATAATTTTTAAGTTTTAGTAAAAAAATGCGAGACCATCTTTTAAATAACATTTTACATTATCTAATGTTGGGTATAACCTTTGAGATATGAAGAATATATGTTAAAAAATGCCCCAGTTTTTAAAGAGAAATTGAGAAAATATTATAATAAAATTAGAAACTTAGCTCTATCAATATTGGTTATTCCTGTTTTATATTTAATAACAATTTATATCATTCCAGATAATAAAACACTAAGTTCAATAGTTCTGTTAATTCTTCTTATATATATGATCTTATTTTTTGTTTTTTTCGATCGTGCTTTAAAAGAAAAGCCAGCATTTAAAGAATATGTTCTTCACTATTTTTGGCAGGGAAAATATTATTTGGACAAATATTCAAATCAAGGTGCATCGGAAAAAGATGCGAAAACATCTCTATCTTTTTTTAAAAAATTAGATACGAAGCTATTTAGGAATATTTCCACTGTAAAACCATACCGATTTGAAACAGAAGAAAAAATGAATCAATCTATAGTATGGCTTGAGAAATGGGTTAGCAATTATGTGATAGACTCATTAAACAAAAGAAAATCTGGTATAAATAAAAAAGTAGAAGAAGTTTTTAAAGGAACATTTGAATTTATAATAGATGAAAACTTTAATGGATTATGTGTATTTCTAAAACCTTATGTTAAACCATACTTAAAAAAGTCAGATATTCCAATAATTAACTTTTTTTATTGGTTACATTCTTCCCATAAGAGATGTATAATTTTTTATGGAGGATTATTCACCTCAATTATTATTATAGCAGCTTATAGTATTTACTATTACTATGGTTTGGAAATATTATTCGGAGTGTTTACAGTAATCTCAGTAATTGGATTTTTTCTTGGTATAATACGATCTTACTTTAATAAGAGATTTTTAAGTAAAGATAAAAACTAATACAAAACAAACCAATCTAGTCAAGTTGTTTAGAAAATGTTTTAAACTTAACATTTTTATTTCATTTAAAACTTATGGACTGAAAAAAGTCATTCCAAACGGGGAATAACGTGGAAACCTCAGAAAAGAAATATTGCGGTTGGGTAAATTTGGTAAGGCGTAACTTCATGGTTCATACGCCTCTCGCCCAACCGCTTTGTTATCTTTGCCTTAGCAAACGCCTGTAAACGGTTACTTATTAACTTCACTTTTTTGGAAAAAGTTATAAAGTATCCATATATTTACAGAGTAAATTGTTTTATATTTTTGTTTTTATTTTAAAATCGTTATCGACAGAGAAATTAAATATATGAATTCTATTACATGTGCTAACAAGTATACAAGTAGTAAGGGGCGTTTTAATGAAAAATGAAAAGAGAGAAAGATTTGTTCTAACAAATGTAATTGTGACCGAGTTAGATATATTAAAAAGACACGTTCATGTACTTAAGATTCTCCAAGAAAACGAGCCTGCCGGAATAATCAAATTATCAGAGCTTACAAAACATCCTCAACACATGGTTAGATATTCCTTGAGAATATTAGAACAAGAAGGATTAATAGAACCCTCTCCTCATGGAGCTGTTACTACAGATGCTATAGATAAAGCTATTCCCACGTTAAAAAATAAATTAAAAGAAATGAATAAGACGATTGATGATTTAATTAAATCGCTTGATTAATTTTTTCGCAAAATTTTATGCCGCGGTAACTCAGTTTGGGAGAGTGCACGGCTGAAGACCGTGATGTCGAGGGTTCGATCCCCTCCTGCGGCATGCCCTTGTTTTTCTGCCCGTTGAGTCCGTGTTTAAGTATTATAAAAAAACTTATTTGTTCTCATTCATTTCCAGTTAAGAGTTTTAATTATATCAAAAAATAAAAAAATCGAAAATTTCCATACGCAAAATCATTTAAATACCTGATAATATATAATAAAACTTGGGAAAAGTATGAAAATCAATAATTTAAAAAAAGAAATAGTAATAGTTTTAGCGTTGATTTTTATTTTATCAAACTGCGCATCTGTTTTAGGGATACAAAAAAGTATTGGATTTGAAGAAACAGGATCAGAGGCACAATCAATAACCTTAGAGTTCTTTTTCTCATATCCTACTGTAGTGGTCGATGGTGAAAATATTTGGGTTTATGTGAATGAATCAGATCTAAATATGATGATTCCAGATCAACCGATATTGCCTGTTAATCTTACTGTATTGGAATTTGAATTTGGAACGGAGATTATAGCTGTTGAATATGAGCATTCTACGCCTGAGATTATAAACTTGACTGGAAAACTGGCTTGCGCATCAAAGCCAATATATGATGACATGCTCGATTATTCTTCAAAAAACATTATGGAGACAAGCGTGTATGAAAATCCAGATCCTTTTCCCTCTGATTGGATATCTCATCATACAGGCGGGGGATTGTCTCATGGTGAGCATAGAACGTTTTTGGTGAATAGGGTTTATCCGGTAAGATATTATCCAGATGATAACCAACTCAGGTTTATTCAAAACATAACGGTTAATATAAGCTACATAGAACCTGTTGAGCCCATTTTGGAAGACATAAACGTGTATGATATGTTAATACTAGCCCCTTCTAAATTCAAAAGATATCTTCAGCCTCTTGTTTGTTATAAGAACACAATGGGTGTTAAGACCAGACTTGTTGAACTAAAAGAGGTTTATGAAAGAATGTTTTGGTATGGTAGAGATGAAGCAGAGAAAATCAAATACTTCATTAAAAATGCGGTTGAATATTGGGGAGTTACCCATGTTCTTCTTGTAGGAGGCATACGAGGTCAAACCTCTTCATGGAATATGCCTGTAAGATATAGCCATGTAGTCCCCCCAGAGGAACAAGAATATGCAGAGCAGTCCTTTATCAGTGATTTATATTATGCAGACATTTACGATGGCAGTGGAGCGTTTTCAAGCTGGGATTCAAATCACGATAACATCTTTGCTGTTTGGAATGAAACCTATAGGGATGAGATGGATTTGTATCCAGATGTTTACCTTGGGCGACTCCCATGTAGAAACGTTCGAGAAGTTAAAATTATGGTTAAAAAAATAATAAATTATGAAAAAGACAAGTGCGATGACGCATGGTTTAAAAATTTGCTTCTTGTCGCAGGAGATTCATACAATGATTTCAATCAGTTTAATGAAGGTGAACTCATATCTGAGAAGGCAATCGAGTACATGCCAGGATTTACGCCAGTGAAGGTCTATGCATCGCAACAAGATATCAACAGAAGAACAGTTAACAAGGCCATGAATAAGGGGTCAGGGTTTGCTTATTTCTGTGGTCATGGGAACCCTAAGAGTTGGACTACGCATTTTCCTCCCAATGGTTCAGAGTGGGTTACTGGGTATGAGTTACGCGATATGATGTTTCTACGAAACCGGGGAAAACTCCCCATAGTAGTGGTAGGTGGTTGCCATAATGGTCAGTTTGATGTCACCCTTAGGAATATCATAAAGGGAATTTTAGAAGATGGGTTACATTATTTTAGTATAAAACCAGGAAACATTGGGGAGTTTTGGTATAGCGAATGGGTCCCCAACTGTTGGGCATGGTGGCTTACCAGTAAAATTGGCGGAGGGGCAATTGCCACCATTTCAAACACGGGACTAGGGACACATGGAGAGGACGATTCAGACAATAACTCAATAGCCGATTACTTAGAGGTCTTAGATGGTTGGCTGGAACTACGCTTCCTGCAGCTCTATGGCGAGGAAAACTATGATATTCTTGGTGAAAATCACGGAGAGACACTGACGGGCTATCTACAAAGATTCCTTGGTAACGAGGCGAAGATGGATGTAAAAATGGTACAACAGTGGGAGTTATTTGGAGATCCAAGCCTGAAAATCGGTGGATATGAGTAAATCATTGTTTAGCTATTGTTTTTGCAGATTTTATGTGAGATTGTAGGTTAAATTATATTCAGCAATCATTCTGTAGCATCAATAATTATCTCCAAAATTTTATATACGGTTTTTCTTTATCGTTTATGGGATGCAAATCTTACAATGATATGAGTAAGATAAACCTTTAATGATAGGAAGGGATGGAACTGTATCTTAAAGAAGTTCAGATGGAAAATTTCAAATCTTTTGGGAAAAAATTGGTTGTACCTTTTTTCCCAGGCTTTACTGCTATAACTGGACCGAATGGCTCTGGAAAAAGTAACATTGTGGATGCAATTCTTTTTGTTTTAGGGCCCAAGAGTTCAAAGGTTATGCGCGCAGGAAGACTCACGGATCTTATTTTTAACGGCGGTAAAAAACACAAAAATCCTGCAAAATTCTGTAAGGTTTCATTAGTGTTTGACAATTCTCAAAGAAAAATGCCTGTTGATTCTGACGAAGTGACACTCACCAGAATGATACGGCGGGCACCATTGAAGGATGATCCTGACAACTACTACAGTTACTTTTACATTAATAGCCGCTCTGCTTCGTATTCAAAATTTGTTGATGTTCTTACCCATGCACGTATTTCTGGTGACGGATATAACATTGTCAAACAAGGCGATGTTACCAGTCTCGTTAAGATGGGCTCTGTTGATAGGAGAAGAATTATCGATGACGTTGCAGGGATAAGTACATTTGACAACGACATTAAAAAAGCCGAGATAGAACACGAGGACGTAGAAAAAAACCTTGAGAGAATCAAGATCATATTAAACGAAATCACAAGTCAAACTCGACAACTTAAAAAAGATAGAGATGCAGCCTACCGTTATAAAGAGTTAAAAGACAAACTCTATGAAACAAAAGCAAAGATTGCTCACAAGAAAAAGCAGGAAGTAGAAAATCAGATAGCAGAAATTACCCGACAGATTGAATCTTACGAAACTGAACAAAAGGTGCTGGAAACTCAAAGAGAGGATCTAAAAAAACAACATACTGAATTACTTCAAGACTTAGAAGGAATTGAAAAGAAAATCGGCGATGTTGGCGGGGATGAGACAAAGGAAATCAAAGAAAAAATAGATTCTTTAAGGACAGAGGAAATTAAGTTAGAGGAAAAGATTAACTATTCAAAAGATGAGAGTTTAGAACTTAAAAATGAGAAAAAAGAGCTCGAATTAACTGTGGAGGGAATTACAAAAGAACTTGAAGAACTTCAGTCTCTAAACAGTCAGATCAACAATCAAATTAAAGAGCAACAGGAAAAATTAGATGAGAAAGAAACAAACCTTTCAGAGTTAAAAGACGAAATCGCTCAATCTGATGATACCTCCATGGAGCTGACGAGAGAACTCGTAAAAATGCGTGAGGAGTGCAATGAAAAACAAAGTGAAATTCATGAATTCAAATTAAAACGAGATAGACTCGATGACAACATCGACGCCTTGGAATTGCAAATTGCCGAGATGCAAGAAACAAAGTCTGCCTATGAGTTTGAATTAAAAGATATCGATTGGCAGTCAGATGAAATTCATAAAGATACTCAAGAGAGCAGTAAAAAAATAAGGGATTTGGAAAAGCAACTTTTTGACAAGAAGAAAAAAGAATCAGAAGTAACAGAGCAACTGGCAGATTTGGAGAAGGTAATACTTAAACTTCAGCGTGAACAATCAAAACTACAAGCAGAACATGATGCACTGCAATCTGTGCATGCAAAGTATAATCAGGCAGTAAATGCAATTCTTAGAGATCGTGACTCTGGCGAACTAAAAGGAATTTGTGGTACTATTGCAGAACTGGCTCAGGTTGATAAACAATACGAAACATCGCTAGAAATTGCAGCTGGTCCTCGGATGCAATCCATTGTTGTCGATGATGATGTTGCTGCTGCCGATGCCATTCATTATTTAGCCACGAGGAAACTTGGAAGGGCTACCTTCTTACCATTAAACAAAATGATTGTAGGCAAGCCGAGAGCAAAAGCACTCATGGCAGTAAAAGATGAGCATTCTCATGGTTTTGCGTTTGATCTTGTCAAATTTAATGATGAGTACAAAGGCGCATTTTGGTATGTCTTTGGCGATACGGTTGTTGTTGATACACTCACCGATGCCCGGCGTCTTATGGGCGGCGTTCGTCTTGTTGATATAAAAGGAAATCTAATAGAGTCCAGTGGTGCTATGATTGGCGGCAGTATGCCTAAGGCACATCTTTCATTTGGAACTGTTGATCGAAATAAGTTAGATGAACTGACTCGTCAGTTACATACAGCAATTGAAAGCCAGGATTTGCTTTCTGAAGAACTCGCTGGCTTGAAGAAAGAAATTGCTGAACT
Organism: Thermoplasmatales archaeon; assembly: GCA_023140035.1. GTDB lineage: Archaea > Thermoplasmatota > E2 > DHVEG-1 > DHVEG-1 > JAGLML01. The sequence goes on along the minus strand of JAGLML010000030.1, from coordinate 3,431 downwards.
TGAAAGCAACCTTGGATCATTTAAAGCTGAGGTTGATCAGCGCAAACAAGTACCGGATCTTGATGTACGAAAAAAGGAGTATGGAGGAAAACTTGAGGTTTTAACAAAAGATCTTGAAGCAAAGATGAAAGAAAAGACGGAATTGAGTTCTAAGAAAAACGAAATTGTTTCTACTATTGCCGAGTATGAAACTCGATTAGAAGAACTCAACTTACAGAAGGAAGAAAAAGGAAAGCATCTTTTGAAAACCTCGAAAAAAGAGCTTGCGCGTGAAGTGCGCGATCTTGAGAAAGAGGTATCAGAATCACAGGAGAATTTATTGAAACTTCGCTCTGAACAAGAAACGTTACAAAAGAAGACAGAGCTTATTTCAGAAAAAAAAGTAGAGATTTCTCAGAAAATAGAATCACATGATGCTGAAATTGAGGAGTTCAAATCTTCAATACAAGGCTTAAAAGAGTCACGGGCACATTATAAAGATGAACTCAAAGCGCTGATGGCTGTTGAAGAGCAGATGACTGGGAAGGCCAAGGAATTTGTTGGGAAGAGAGATGAGATTTATAAGAAAACAGTGTCCATTGAAAATGAGCTTGATAAGATCAATACTCGTTCCGAATCATATATTGATCTTATTTCTCGATCAAAATATCGATTGCCTACACTTGAGGACACCATAAAAGAATTGGATCAAGAAATCGCGTTATATAATGTTGAAATCACTGATAAGAAACTGCCCACTATTGAATCATTGAAAGAATCAATACGTGTTATTGAAGAAAACATGCAAGAATTAGAACCTGTCAATATGAGGGCTCTTGAAGAATATGAACATCAAATAGAACGGAAGAAGAAATTCGATGAGGATGTGTCACATCTCAAAGATCAGAAAAAGAACCTTATCAAACTTGTTAATGAGGTCACGAGTAAGAAGAAAGAACGATTCTTTGAAATTTTTGATGAGATCAATAAGAATTTTAAGTCAATATATTCGCAGCTTTCTGAAGGTGGAGAAGCTGAACTCCTGCTTGAAGACGAGGAACATATTTTTGACCATGGTCTTACCATAAAAGCACGACCGCATGGTAAAAAAGTGTTGCGCTTATCCGCTCTATCAGGTGGTGAAAAAAGTATTGCTTCTCTTGCATTTATCTTTGCTATCCAACAGTATGATCCAAGTCCTTTCTATGTTCTTGATGAAATTGATATGTTTCTTGATGGTGTCAATGCCGAAATCGTTTCCCGCATGATAAAACAGAAAGCCAGTTACTCCCAGTTCATTAATGTTTCTTTACGTAAGATTGCCTTAAAAGAAGCAAATCACATTTATGGCGTGACCATGCATGATTCCGGCATTTCTGAGATGATAGGAAATATCGATCCTGAATCAGTTGGTCCGAAAGGTGAGATACTTGCTAAGGGAGGCGCGTAACCATAGAAATAAATGACGAAGTCATCAACCATCTGTTGTTTCACAAAGCACTCATTGATGAAGATAATGACATGTCGCGCATTAATCAATATCTTGATATGGTCAAGAGGACGAGTGAAAGAGAACATCTCACTCTAACAAATCCTTTTGATCGTTCTATTCATCTTGCCTTTGATTTGGTACTCAATCAACATCTCAACCCGTGGGACATTGACCTCGTCAGTTTTTCCTCTATGTATCTCAAAAAAGCAAAAGAGGAGAGAATTGATTTGATGACGGCAGGGCGTATTATTTATATGGCCTGGAAAGTACTTCGTATGCAAAGCGACGATCTCGTTGTCAACATGGAGGCAAAGGAGGAAGAAGAGGAGCTAGATTTTGGCTGGGAGGACATACCAACAGGTGCGTGGCTTAGAAGTGATGACGGCTATTCTTATACAAATCTTGTTATGAAAAGTCCACGCCCTCCACTTGAAGAGCCCATTCGACGAGATTCAAAAAGAAAGATTGCTCTCATTGAGCTTTTAGGTGCTTTTGACCAGGCTCGCAAAGATGTTGAAGAGTTTCAGCTCGTTGATAAATTACGAAGAGAAGAGCGACAGAGACTCGCCGAAAAAGCACGAAAAAAAATGAATGGCGTAGCTCATGAAGATTACCTTGAAGAGGATATTGATTTGCTTTGGGAAAAAATCTGTCACTTTCCAAAAAAATCCATGAGTTTGAGTAGTATTTGTGAAAAAACCGACTCTAAGGAATACATAAAGGCCTTTCTCTCGGTCCTATTCCTTGCGTATGATAAAAAAATTAGAATATATCAGCATAAATTTCCTTATGGAGAAATCTATATTAAAACAATAGGATATATATAAGAGGGTAAATATATGGGCTTAAGAGAAGAACGTCTTGTTGAATCTGTTCTGTTCTCTGCGAGTAAGCCAGTGGGTATTGGGGAGATTAAAGAGGCGAGTGGGCTTTCAAAAAAGAAAGTAACAGAAGCATTGGAGAGTCTTATTCAAACGTATAATGTTGAGCGAAAGAAGGAAACTTCTATTGAAGTGATTAAAGCTGGCGATAAATATACAATGCAGGTGAAGAAGAAGTTCTTTGACCAGTCAGTGATGGTTGCAAAACCTGAGATACAAAGCCATCATTTGAAAACCTTGGCTCTCATTGCCTTTCATCAGCCTGTGAAACAATCAAACTTGAGAAGGATGATTGGTCCAAAGGTCTATGATCATGTTGACGAGCTTTCTGCTATGAAACTTATCAATGCAAAAAAACATGGAACAACAGAGATGCTTACGACCACAAAATTATTTCCTGAGTATTTTGGTATAGATACTACTAAACCTGAAGAGATACGCGAATTTTTAGCCAAGAAAGTAATCGGATCGATAGAAAAATAAGTTAAAGTCCAACTATTTTTCTATTATTTTATTTCAACTCTTTTACCAGTCACCATATAGTTTACTTTTTCAGATATCTTACAAGCGTGATCTGCACATCGCTCAAGATACCTAGCAATCATAACGTAATACATACACCGTTTGATATTCTTGTTATCCTCCATCATGTAGGTCAGTGCTTCTCTAAATATGGAATCCCGCAAGGAATCAACGTCGTCATCTCTATCAACAAAAGATTCTATGTCGACAGATTGTTCATTCCTATAAGCGATGAGCGCATCAGAGATCATGCTATCTACAATCTCACCCATATGAGGAATACTTACCAACTTTACAATATGTGCTTTATCTGCTAATTCTTTTACAAACTTTGCGATATCTTTTCCGTATCTTCCGATTCTTGTCAGATAGGTGATTAATTTAAGTGATGCTCCTATAACCCTCATGTCTTTAGCCATGGGTTGGTACATGGAGATAGCCTGCAAGCAGCGATGTTCGATATCATCGTCCATCTTCATTAATTTCTTTTTATTAGTATACACTTTGTCAGCAAGTTTTACATCTTGATTCACAAGTGCAACAATAGAATCTTTTAA
>JAGLML010000003.1 GCA_023140035.1 Thermoplasmatales archaeon | reverse complement strand
GCAAGAACCTATAAAAAACACGCTCTAGAAATGAATACCAAGGTAACAGAAGATCTCCTTCTGTTTCTGAAACCTGAAAGTTCTGTTATCTTTAACAATGAATCAGTAATACTTCCTAAAATGTCAAAATGTTTGCATCATGAAGTGGAATTGGGCGTAGTCATAGGAAAAAACGGAAAACATATTTCGCAAGATGACGCAACAGATCATGTTTTAGGTTATCTAATTGCGCTTGATATTACTGCAAGAGATATACAATCTATTGCAAAAAAGAACGGCTGGCCGTGGAGCATATCAAAAGGTTTTGACACATTTGCTCCTATAAGCAACGTTATCTTAAAAGATGAAATATCAAATCCGCACAATCTTGATCTCAAACTGAAGGTAAATGGCAAGTTAAAACAGGAATCAAATACAAGATATATGATATATTCAATAGACAGGATAATCGAGTTTGTTTCAAAAATAATGACCCTTAAAAGAGGAGATTTAATACTAACCGGAACTCCAGAAGGTGTAGGGGAAATATTTGATGGTGATGTTATTGAAGCATATCTAGGAAATATTTGTTCTTTAAAAGTCGATGTGAGAAGGGAGAAATAACATCACAAAATCCTCTCTTTCAATATACAAGTTTTACAAACATTCTGAGATGTAGGTTCACCACATTTTTTACATCGGTTTAGGTTGACTGGCGGATATTTTTGAAATAGCAAATCTTTGATGCTATCATAGCTATTAAGAATACTATGTCTTGTGCCCGGATTGTTATATTCTAGATTATCAATTATATCTCGGAAATGTCTTCTTGAAGCACGTAGGGAATAAGGGCATTCTGCATTGTGAAACTCAATATTTTCTAAGATAGCATAGAGCATTACCTCTTTTTCTGGGATGGCTCTTAAAGGGATAACACGTGGCACTAGGCCGGGCTGAACCTTTTTATGAGGGCCAAGCCTTGCAAGTTTTTGCATATCGCCACCAATAAAATTCATGAGAATTGATTGAGACATATCATCTAGATTATGTCCGGTAACAAGTTTATTGATACCAAGTTCTTTTGTCTTTTTGTTGAGGCAGAATCTTCTAAACACCCCACAATAGGTACATTCTCCTAACTCGTTATTCATTTCGGCTATGTCATCCATGGTTTTTCCAATGACCTCTTTAAAAGATATGATATGATGTTCTATGCCAAGCATCTTACAGTTCTTGTCAGCAGTTTTTATACTTTCGTCCCTGTAGCCTTTAATGCCTTCATCAACAGTTATTGCATATAAAGAGATGGTTGGCCTTTTGGAGAAAATATCATTCATCGTGTGAAGGGCAACAGTACTATCTTTTCCACCTGAAATTGCGATGCCAATTTTTGTTTTTTCCTCGGTTTTACCTTGTTTTTTAATTTCTTTTTTAACCCTTTTTTCAAAATATTCGATAAAATGATTTTTACATAGATGGGTTCCATTGTATCTAATAAATGTTACAGCAGGTTTTTTGCATTTGATACAACTTAGTGTCATTAAAAAACCCGAGAAAGAAAGTCTGCTTTTAACTCAAATGCCATAATTGGATGCTCAAGTTCAAAAATTTGGATAGTCCTTGGATGTAATTCACCAAAGAACCCTATTTCTTTTTCACCTCTAACAATGGAGCCACATCTTCCCTTTATAAAAGCAGGATGATTTCCCTCGGTTATTGAATAAGTAACTCCTATGTCCCTTAGTACTGCTTCTATAATAGATTTAGATTCAGTAAAGTTTGCCTTTGCATCTATTTTAATTCCAGCAAGATTATAGCGATTTTTCGCGTGTTCATCAACCACTATTCCTAACTCAAATACCTGCTGAGGCAATGGGTGGTGCCTGTTCTCCCTTAATATTTTAAGGAGTGAGGGCAATAGACTTGTACGCAGACCAGAGTATTCTTCGCCTATTGGATTTTCTATTTCAACCATCTTCCCGATTTCCAGTCCTATATTAGTAAATTCATCTTTTTCGTTAGATATAGTAAATGTTGTAACCTCGTTGAATCCCAGCCCAATCATAATGCTTCTTAAACTATCCAATAAATCATGATGAGGTAAGGTTCTCCCAAATGTTAAGGCCCTGGGGAAATCTGTTTCAAATCTATCAAAACCATATCCAATTGCTACATCTTCAACTAGATCAATCTCATGTAGGATGTCTGGTCTCCATGCAGGTATCTCAACTTCAATTTTACCTTTATCTAGTTCCAAAGAATTATATCCCATTTTTCCCAGATAATTCATAACTTCTTTTTCTTTTAACCTCGTTCCAAGAATCTTATTTACATAATCTACTGACAAGCTCCTTTTAATAGGATTTAAGTCTGGAGAAGAATGTGTTTTTCCTTCATCATAAATAGTAGTACTAAAAATCCGACTGCCACGTTCAGCAAGGGCAGTCGCCACAATGTTCAAAGCACAATTTATTGATTTTCTATCCGTACCAGTAACATCAATAAATATGTCTTTTGTAAAGGGGGTTACCTCAGTTAAACTGCCATTTATAATTGGAGGAAAAGAAAGTACGTTATTGTTAGCATCTACGATAAGTGGATATTTGTCAAATTCCTCAAGAAGATAGGCATAATCAACCCCTTTTTCATGCTTCTCCAATATTTCACTAAGTGTCATGTATTCGTCTTTTGCAAGGGGAATAAACTGCACAGAACCAGGATCAACAGCCTTATAAGTGAAAGGAGGCGACACTGGCTCGAAATTATGAACCCCTATTGCAACCTTTCTTCTATTTCTTCCAAGTCCAAAATGAAGTTTTTCTTGCATGTCCATAAGCGATGCTATCAGTTCGTCAGTCATAGTAACATTTTTTATGAGAGCTGTGGTTACAAAAGGTCTCACTCCTTTTACTGAAGGATCCACAGTTATTGAAATATCTGATTTTGCAACATCGTATTTTTTTAATCCTGCCTCAAATTCAAAAAAAGCTCTTGCTGCTCTTGCAATACCTTCAACGGACGTTAAATCAGGTCGATTTGGGAAAAACTCTATACTGAGTTTATCATCTTCAACCTTGTCAAAGTCTCCACCAATCATCGGCAGTTTTTCTATTAGTTTTTCCTTTGGAATATTGTAACCAAGAAGGTCGATAAAATCATTATAATCAAATGTTACTAAAGGCATACAAACAGGTGAATACTATTTTTGGTATATTTGATTTTGGTGAATCTTACACCTTATTTTCCAAAGTAACAAAATTTTATATACACGAACCGTTATCATTTCTGGCAATCAATGAGAACATTGATATTAAACATAGATCGTGATGATGATTTTGGCAGAAAAGCAAAGGTAAAGAGTCCCATAATTGGAGTTCAAGATAATCTGGATGCTGCTAATAGATTAGGCCGTGTAGATCCCGAGGATTCAGATCTTAATGCCATTTTTTTAGCTATATCTACATATGATAAATTAAAAAAAGAAGGAAAAGACGTAGAGATAGCAACACTTTGTGGAGATATAAACGTTGGAGTAAAATCAGATCAGAAAATTACTGATCAATTGGAAACGGTGATTAAAAAAACAGGTGCAGAAGAGGCAATTTTAATAAGTGATGGAGCAGAGGACGAATACATACTTCCCATAGTTCAATCTAGATTGAAGATAACTTCTATCCAAAGAGTAAGTGTAAAACAAAGTAAGGAACTAGAAGATACTTACTACAAGATTATCAAACTTCTAGATGATGACAAGGTGAAAAAACAGTTTATTTTACCAATTGCTCTAATCCTTATTGTATGGGCAATATTTGCCATTCTGGATATGGCTGCAAGCGGATTTGGTGCCATAATACTTACTTTAGGTGCTTACCTTCTAATAAGGGTGTTTAACTGGGAAAGAAATATTGCAACAATGTTCGATGAAATGAAATCAGGGTTGTTTACTGGAAAACTGTCTTTTTACACCTATATAATCGCCATTGTAATAATTGCAGTCAGTGTCTTTTACGCGTTCAATAACACAAAGTTTAACTCAGAGTTGCTTTGGGCGATCCCTGTTTTGTCATTTCTAAAAGATATAACTTGGGGCATAGTATCAGCAGGACTTATCGCTGCATTTGGGAGAGTAACAGATACGTACGTTAGAAAAAATAAAGTAAACTGGTCGTACTGGATAGTTCCGTTTTCACTGTTTGCATTTGGCTTCACTGCTTCTGCTATTTTTGGATCTTTATATGATTCGTTACTTAGCGGTTTTTCGATTGAGCCATTTTTAACTCCTACCTTTATAGGATATGCCTCTGTAGGAATTTTAATAGCATTTATTGGAGCAGTTACTTATCATTACATCAAAGACGTATATAGTACAGAGGAACACGAAATAGATATTGAAGAACAAACAACTAAACTTTTGGAAAAGGCTGAGTAACTAAGAATATATTTAATTACAGATCGATTTCGGTTAGTTTATTACAGTTAGTTTATTAAATACTTATTTATTCCTCACAAATTAACTATGTCTTTGATTGAGAGTTTGCTGATTTTTCTTGCTATTGTTACGTTATATTCTTTTATAGTTTTTACTCTTAATAAAAAAGGTATTCTTAAAAAATATAATATTTCTTTTATGGGCCCTGCTCTGATGTGGCGCACTAAAAAGGGCAGAAACTTTCTTAAAAAAATTGCAGAGAAAAAAAGATTTTGGAAAGCCTTTGGAAGTTCAGGGATTGTTTTGTGCTTTATTACGATGATTTTAATGACTTTAATGCTTATTTGGCAGGCATGGTTTGTTTTTGGATTCACTCCTGAACAGAAAGAAGCGTTACCTGGCCCTGAAATTGCTTTAGTCCTTCCAGGAATTAACCCAATACTTCCTCTGGAATATATTGGATATATACTCCTAGCATTTATTGTTGCAATCGTTGTCCATGAATTTTCCCATGGCATTCTTACAATTGCTAGTAAACTAAAGGTCAAATCGCTTGGAATTCTTTATCTTATCCTTCCTATCGGGGCGTTTTGTGAACCTGATGAAGAAGGATTAAAAAAAGCTAAAACAAAATCTAGAATGAGAATTTATGCTGCAGGCCCCACATCGAATTTTGTCGTCGTTCTGATTACCATACTACTTTTCTCTTTTGTTTTTATGTCTTCAGTTCAGCCAGCTGCTGATGGAGTTGGTATTGCCTATGTTGGAGAAGATACACCTGCTGAGAAAATTGATCTTTCTCCAGGTGCGATTCTTATAGATATAAATGACACAAAAGTAACAAACATTAGCGATTTTTATAGGTCCATTGAAAATACCAGAGCCAATCAAACAATAAACATTTCATATGTTAAAGCTGAAAAAACTTATACTAGTAAAATTACACTTGCAGATAAATACAACTATACCAAAAATCAATCCCATATCGGGAAAGGCTATCTGGGAATAGGTCCATCAAATATATATGATGCATTCCTACCAATCTTAAAGAACCCGTTCGCAGGATTCCCTGATGGATTTCTGTTATTCTATATTATCCCTCTATTGGGTTACTTCCAGGGATATAACCCAATTGTTTCGCCTTTTACAGATTCATATGTAATAACAGGTCCCCTTAGTGTTATTCCAAACAATTTATTTTGGATAATTGTAAATGCACTGTACTGGATTTTCTGGTTAAACTTTGCTGTCGCACTGTTTAACGTTCTACCTATGGTCCCGTTAGATGGAGGATTTCTTTTCAACGACGCTATGGGGTCTCTTATAAAACGAGTCAAAAGGGGCTTATCAGACGAACAAAGAGAAAAAATAGTGAAAAATGTGTCTGTAGCTATTTCACTAACAATTTTAGTGCTTATAATATTCCCCTGGTTAATAAAATATCTTTAGAAGATTATTGTATTAACTCGACTCCTTTTTCTACATTAATAGTGCAAGGAGGAGATAGTTTCATACCTCCTTTTCTAAGCGCTTTCTTCGCATGCAGGAAATATTGTTTTGTTGTATCGATAATCATTACTATCTGATTAGCATTTACCCTTGCGCAAGTACTAACATTTTTTCCATAAGATGATCTCATTCCCTGAGAAACTCTATCTGCACCTGCCCCTGTTGCTTGTTTGTTTTCGCGAAGAATAACATGAGGATACACGAGGATACGTAATCGATAATTTGCCGTCCCAGCATATTTTTCCATGGCTCTGTTTGCAGATATACGAGCTGCTTCCAACGAGTTATGTCTTAACTGGCATTTCTCATTTGCAATAAGTGATAACTGCATGGGAAAATCTCCTTTTTTATTTCCCATGTCAAACTGTGATATACGCGATGCAGGCACTCCACCCACATACTCCTTTCTGGTCGTAGGCTTACCTCTTATGTATCTATACATGCTACCTGGTTTTCGTGGCATTCTTTACACCTAGAATTACTGATTGTAGGGAAATCGAAATAAATATGGTATTTATAACACTTTTTACTTCAATATATTTGATTCTCTTAATATATTGACCATAACCTTTAAAACATAGATTGGCTTGCGTAATTTGAAATTACGAGGAATAGTGAATCATAATGGACGATAAAATAGTGATGCCTGGGGAACAATTGTCCACTTCTGAAGAATTGTTGCCTGGCGAAGGAACATTTGAAGAAGACGGCATTATCAGGGCAGCTAGAGTTGGAAAATATGTTGTAAATGAAAAGTACAGGAGAGCTGAGGTAAAGCCTGTTACTAGCACGCCGGTACTCCTAAAAAGAGGAGATATTGTTATTGCAGAAGTCAGGTCTGTGAGATCAACAATGGTAATTGCTGATGTAATACACGTTGTCGGGAAAAACCGGTCTGTTTCCGGCGATATCAATGCCACTCTACGTGTATCAGAAATTGCAAAAGGCTATGTGAAAGATCCTTCTACAGAATTTGGGGTTGGAGATTTTATTAGGGCCAAGGTTACACAGGTTAAGCCAAGTATACAACTCGAGACAAAAGATAGAGACCTCGGTGCCATAAAATCATTATGTACGAAATGCAGGCATTCGCTCATTAAAAAAGGCGATATTTTAGAATGTGAGAATTGTGGCAATAAGCAAAAAAGAAGGATTACAATGGATTACGGAGAACTCGATCTGAATAAATTATGAAAAAACTATAGGAATAATAAGGACGATATTATGGATTTAAAAACAATTAAAAAAACAAAAACAGAGCTTGAAATAGAAGTTATCGATGAAAATGAGACTATTCTTAATCCAATTACTCACATACTATCAGAGAACGAAGATGTAGAGTATGCGACATGCATGACAGATCATCCTTTGGACAATAAACGACGTTTATTTATAAGAGTTAAAAAAGGAAATCCAAATGAAATCCTTAAAAAAGCTGTAAGGCAGTTGGGGGATGAAGTTAAAAAATTTGGTAAAAATTTTGAATAGTAAGAGTAAATATTAGATGAAAAGCTTGGATTTTGAAAAAAATATTGGTATGGAGACTTTTTTCACAAAAGAGCCAGGTATAGGTGGAAAACTTCGTAGCCTTCCCGAGGATTTTATTGTTAAAGAAATTTTCCTATATCCAAATAGAAAAGAAAACGGCCGATTTACCATTGCTGAGGTATCTAGCAAGAATTGGGAAACTAATACTTTAGTAAGAGAGATGTCTAAAAGGCTACATATCTCTAGAAAAAGAATAAGTTTTGCAGGCACCAAAGATAAAAGAGCATGTAGTACACAACTCATGTCTTTTCATAAAGTTCCTGAGGACAAATTATCTCACATTAAGATTAAAGATGTTACATTTAAAAACGTCTATAGTTCTGACAGCCCCATAAAAATAGGAGATTTAAAGGGAAACATATTTGGGATAACTGTTAGAAACATTGATAAAGATGTCAAACCAGAACAAATACAAAATATTTCTTCATATCTAGAGAAACATTGTGGATTTCCCAATTTTTATGGAGTGCAACGTTTTGGAATTATGAGGCCTGTCACTCACATTATAGGTAAACACATAATAAACGGAGATTTTGAAAAAGCAGTAATGAGCTATATCGCGAATCCTATGGCAGGTGAAAATAAGGATACATATAAATTGAGAGATGATTTAGGGAAATCGTATGATTTTTCCAAAGCATTACAGTCTTATCCAAAATCTCTAAATTTTGAAAAGGCAATCCTCAATAAGCTGGTTACTGACCCAGAAGATTTTGTTGGTGCCTTGGAAGAATTACCAAAAAATCTTTTGACCATGTTTGTCAATGCATACCAATCCTATCTTTTTAATCGAATATTGAGTGAACGAATTCGGAAAAATATTCCTTTAAATAGAGCAATAGTCGGTGATATTGTTCTGCCTATTAGAAAGAATATAGTGGATTATAAAGGTATTATGGTAGCTGAATCAAATATGGGGAAAGTAAATAGACAAGTTTCTAAGAATAAAGCATTTGTTAGTGGGCTCTTAATTGGTAGTGACTCAATCTTTTCTAAAGGGGAGATGGGTGAAATAGAACATAAAATAGTTGAAAAAGAAAAAATTGATTACAGGTATTTCATCATCCCTGAAATTCCTTATCTCTCCTCATCAGGTTCAAGACGGTCGCTTTTGGCAGTATTAAATAGAATAGATTGGAAATTAAATAATGATGAATTAAATGATGGTAAACAGGCATTGACCTTAAAGTTTGAATTGCAAAAAGGATGTTATGCAACCTCTCTTTTGAGAGAGTTTATGAAGTCAGAAGATGCTAGGAATTACTAATAATAAATGGAAACTATAATGCAGTTTTTTCGTCAATATATTGATTGACCGGGACAATAGCAAATAACGTAGTAAGCAGTGCTTCAGCTAGTGCATTAATAATTGATATCCATCTGGTGTAGAGCCTAACTGGTGGCATGTATGTTACATCCTTAGTTGTTGTTCCATGTAAAATGAAGTCAGTACAAGAACAATAAATTGTGACAAATGTTATAAAATTATTATGGAAAATATTTAAATAAATATTAATATTACATATTACAGAATTTATATTCAGGGAGGTAGAAAACAGTATGAAAAAGAAGATAGTTGGTATTTTAGTTTGTACGCTGTTGATTTCAACTGCTGCGTTTTCAGTTGCAATAAAGGTAAATAACACTGGAAATACTTCACGAGGCTGGTCAGAATCTCAAAAGCTTCTTGCTTCAGATGGTTCATTAAATGACCGTTTTGGCTGTTCTGCTGAAATAAATGGTTATGATGCTATTATAGGTGCTTATTTTGATGATGTAAGTGCACAGGCAAATGCTGGCTCGGCATATGTTTTTACATATGGTGGGGCTTCTTGGACGCAACAAGCAAAGTTGACTGCATCAGATGCTCAATCCAATGATGAGTTTGGCTGGTCTGTTTCCATTGATGGAGACTATGCAATTGTTGGAGCACATAAGGAGGATGGTAGTGGTACAGATCGAGGAGCAGCATATATTTTCTACCGTTCTGGTAGTTCATGGTCACAACAACAAAAATTGACACCAGGTGATGCTGAAGATGGTGATTACTTTGGTAAATCAGTTTCAATTGATGGAGAATACGCCATTGTGGGTGCACCAGGAAAAAGTAGTAACCAAGGTTTTTCATATATTTTCAAACGCACAGGAGGTGTATGGACACAAATGACAAAAGTTGGTGCTACTGGCAGTAATAAATTAGGCTGGTCAGTTTCTATTGACGGTGCCTTTGTAATAATGGGAGCATACGGAACCAATAGCAACACTGGTGCAGCTCACATATATGAGTTAGTTGGAACATCATGGTATGGAAGAGGGGCGCTTACTGCTTCAGATGGAACCATTAGCGATCTTTTTGGCATATCTGTTGCTATCGATGGGGACTATGCTATCTGTGGAGCTCCAGGTCATGACCTAGGTAGCGGTAGTGAAGGAGCTACATACCTATTTGAGAAGCCTACAACAGGTTGGACAGATATGACAGAAACTCAAAAAATCACTGCAAGCGATGCTGCTGGTGGAGACGGTTTCGGTAGATCTGTATCGGTAGATGGAGACTATGCAATTGTCACCGCACCAGATGAAGATGGTAGTGGTACAGCTCGAGGAGCAGCATACATATTTAAAAGAGGAAGTTCAACTTGGTCTGAAGTTGCAAAGTTGATTGCATCAGATGGTGCAAATCAGGACTACTTTGGTTGGTCAGCTTCAGTAAGTGGTAACTTTGCTATTGTTGGAGCATATGCTGAAGATAATTCCAATGGAGTTGATGCAGGCTCAGTGTATGTATTCGAGATGCTTGAACCCGACCTAGACTGTGATGGAGATCTAACTTGGACTGGCGTAAAACCAGGAGAAACAGTTACAGGTAGTTTTAGAGTTAGAAACATCGGTGATTCTGGTTCAGAGCTTAGCTGGGATATTGCAGAAAAGCCAACATGGGGTACATTTACTTTCAACCCTCCAAGTGGCACTGGTCTAACTCCCGCAATGAGTTGGATTACTGTAAACGTCTCTGTAGTCGCACCAAATCAACAAAATAAAAATTTCAGCGGAACGGTAAAGGTAGTCAACTTAGATGATCTTAGCGACAACTGTACCATAGATGTTTCTCTCGCAACACCAGTAAGCCATCAAATAAACAATCATCCTCTACTCCAAAAGATTCTAGAGCTATTCCCAAACGCATTCCTAATACTCAGAAATCTGCTAGGGATATAAATTAGTCAAACAAACTCCACCTTCTTTCTTTAATTTCATAGAATAAGCTAGCAATGAAAACAGTATAAAATCTTCAAGGAAAAACAAATCGTTTATTTAAGACGATTTAATCTGTTGATATGATGGAAATGGTTTTAATGGTGTTGTGTCATTATGTGTAGATTCTATAAGATCATGTCCTAATCTGGTGAAAAAACAATGATTCAATCTCCACCTCAGAAATATATCCCCAAAGAAGTTGAAGGAAAAATTCAAAAGTTCTGGAGAGAGAATGAAATATTCAAAAAATCCATTGAGCAAAGAAAGGATTGTAAACCTTATATTTTTTTAGAAGGGCCACCAACTGCAAATGGACTTCCCCATCCCGGTCACGTTCTCACAAGAGTAATGAAAGATCTTGTTCTACGCTATCAAACAATGAATGGGTATTATATCGAGAGAAAAGCAGGCTGGGACACTCATGGTTTACCAGTAGAAATAGAAGTAGAAAAACAGCTTGGATTAGAAGATAAACAAGCTATTGAAAAATATGGAGTTGTCAAGTTTAATGAAGCATGTAAAAAAAGCACACTCAAATATGAACGCGCATGGGTTGATATGACTAACCGTATTGCATTCTGGCTTGATATGGACGACCCATATATAACCTTTAAAAACGAGTATATCGAGTCTGTTTGGTGGTCTCTTAAGCAAGCATGGAAAAATAAACTATTATACAAAGGCCATAAAGTTGTTCCTTATTGCCCACGTTGTGGAACTGTACTTTCTGCTCATGAGATTGCACAGGGATATAAGATAGTGGAGGAGCCTTCTATCTTTGTAAAATTCAAATTGAAAAATGAGGATTCTTATTTTCTAGCATGGACTACAACTCCTTGGACTCTTATATCAAATGTAGCGCTTGCTGTTCATCCAAATGAAACGTATATAAAAATACGTTACAAAGGACAAACCTTGATTTTAGCAGAGGTCTGTGCAGCGGCTTTGTTAAAAGGCCAGGAATATGAGCTGTTGGATGGCTTTTCTGGGACGGAACTTGAGAAAATAGAATACGAACCGTTATTTCCTTATGCTAAGCCAGATAAAAAGGCATGGTACGTTATCTGTGCAGATTTTGTAACTATGGAGGATGGAACAGGCATTGTTCACATCGCTCCGGCTTTCGGTGAAGATGATTATAATATTGGCAGAGAATATGATCTCCCTGTTGTTCAGTTAGTTAAACTGGATGGGACTTTCCCTGACGAGGTTACACTGTGGAAGGGGCAATTTGTTAAGGATGCAGATCCTAGTATTATTGAATATTTAGAAGAACGGGGATTACTTGAGGGAACCAGGGATTATACACACGAGTATCCATTTTGCTGGCGATGTGACTTCCCCCTACTTTACTACGCAATGGACTCATGGTTTATTGCGATGTCCAAGGTGCAAGATCCCTTGATAGAAAACAATAATCAGATTTATTGGTACCCGGAACATCTTCAACAGGGACGATTTGGAGATTTTATAAGGGAAGTTAAAGATTGGGCTCTTTCACGTGATAGATATTGGGGAACCCCCTTACCAATCTGGATATGTGACAATAAAGAATGTGAATATACTATCTGTGTGGGTAGTATTCAAGAATTAAAAGATTTAAGTGAATCATTTCCTGCTGAATATGATCTACATAAACCGTTTGTTGATGAACTGGTTATCAGATGTCCAAAATGTAAATCAAAAATGACCAGAGAAAAAGAGGTTATCGACTGTTGGTATGATTCTGGTTCCTCATTTTTTGCACAGTGGCATTATCCTTTTGAAAACAAAGAAAAATTTAAGGACAATTTCCCAGTAGATTTTATTAGTGAAGCCTTGGATCAAACACGAGGATGGTTCTATTCATTGCTTGCCATATCTACCTTTTTGTTTGATAAGAATCCGTACAAGACAGTGTTGACGCTTGGTCTGGTTTTAGATAAAGACAATCAAAAGATGAGTAAAAGTAAACAAAATTATGTAGACCCAAATATTATCCTTGATCATGAAGGCGCTGATGCATTACGTTGGTATCTCATATCGGCAAATGCACCGTGGATGTCAACACGGTTTTATGAGGAAGCAGTCAAAGATACACTAGGCAAATTCATTTTAACGTTTTGGAATTCCTATAATTTCTTTACAACATATGCTTCCCTTGACAAGTTTGATCCTGAAAAGGACTTGATTCCTGTTTCAAAGAGAGGGTTTTTAGATAAGTGGGTGTTGAGTAGATTTAACCGTCTGATTGGAGAGATTCACGCATTTATAGAAACTTTTGAAATACATAAGGCAGCACGGGCCATTGAAAGCTTTGTAATTGATGACTTCAGTAATTGGTACTTAAGGCGCTCACGTAAGAGATTATGGGTTGAAGAAAAGACCGAAGACAAGCTTTCAGGATATTCTTCGATGTATGATATATTCCTTGGCTTGTCAAAGCTTTTAGCCCCATTCATCCCATTCATTACTGAAGAGACATATCAGAATCTTAGAACAGATAAAATGCCGGAAAGCATTCATTTATGCGATTACTTAACACCAGATGAAAAAGCTATGGATGATATGCTTGAAAAGGGAATGGAACAAATAAGAGAACTTGTTGAAGTTGGTCGTGCGTTGCGTTCTAAGATCGGAATTAAGGGTAGGCATCCATTAAGTAATGTAACAGTAGTCTGTTCAAAGGGGACAGAGAATTCAATAAAGGATTTGCTTGGACTCTTGAAAGAAGAACTCAATGTAAAGACTATTTCTTTTGCTAGAGATACAAGTCAGTTTATGACAAAATCAGTAAAACCAATTTATTCTCATTTAGGTCCAAAATACAAAGGAAAAGCAAAAGGCATTATCGATGTGCTAGAACTGTTAGATAAACAAGAAGTTTATGAGGAATTAACGAAAAATAATGAAGTCAAAATTACGGTAGACAATGAAACAATCAAACTAACTGACGAGGATTTTGAAATAGTTGAAAATGAAAAAGAGCATGTCGCACGGGCAGATGCAGAAGATGCGACCTTATTTTTAGATACTGTCCTAACACCTGAATTAGAAGCAGAAGGTTTTGCAAGAGAGATAATTAGAAGAATACAGTCTATGAGAAAGGAGCTAGATCTCGATGTAGAGGATAGGATATCTACCGAAATCAATGTTGGCTCTGAGAAGAAAATGGCGCTTCAGAAATGGGAAGATTACATTAAAGGAGAAACACGATCAAAAATGGTATCCTTTGTAGAAAAACCTACTGGAAAGCTTGTTAAGAAATGGAAGATCGACGAATTAGATGTTGAAATTGGGATAAGTAAATAGGGAGAAATGAACTCAGTATAATAAATTGTAATAAATATTACAATTTCTCTCATTCTATGGAGTTAAAAATTGCCTATGAGAACATCGGTTATTTTTTGAATTAGTTGATACAAAAATGGAAGTAAAAGCGCTTCAATATGAACAGGTTCTCACATAAAAATTTTTTTTTAATTATTTTATTAGAAAAATTTATAATCTTCTACAGCGTCTATATTCATTGAGATGAACAGAAAAACGAATAATAAATGTGCCAAAAGGATTGGTGTCGTCGTAATCATAGTGGCATTGTTTTTGCTGAATACATTGCCCGTAACCACACTGGCGAATAATACTCCTCAAAATGAAGACTTCACTCTTTCCATTTATGGTGGGTTTGGGTACACGATAGACGTTAATAATCGGGGAACTCAAGAAATAGTTGTAAATCATACTACCTTTGCTAAAGGAATTTTTAGAGAGGACATTGTTAGGAATGTTAGTGATAGTTTAAGTGTCCCCGCTGGAGCTAGACATCGTATTACAACTCATCCTGTTTTTTGCATGTACCCATTTGTAAACATAACTGTAACTATGAGCGCAGGGAGTAAGTCTTTGACAAGAAACGGGATACAATTTTTCTCAAAAATCCATATATTTTTAACGGGTAACATAAGTGTTTAAAAAAAACAAAACTAGTATTAGACATAAACATTTTAAAACTGAATGTTATATAAATCTGAAGGGCATATATGGATATATTTCAAAGTTATTTCACATAAATGCAAAACCGCTACTTTTCATCAACCAAATTTATTTTATATGAATCCGATTACCACTTGATGATAAATTTAGGTATTGAAGGCACTGCTCACAGTATTGGCATTGGCATTGTCCAAGATGTTAAAGGAAAATGCAATGTCCTCTCCAACAACATCAAAACATATAGCCCAGGGAAGGGAGGCATACATCCAAGAGAGGCTGCAAACCATCATGCCACCTACATTGCAGATTTAATTAGTGAATCCGTTAAAAAAGCACAAATTGATTTTTCTGATATTGACTTAGTGTCTTTTTCACAAGGACCTGGACTCGGACCATGTCTTAGAACTGCAGCAACTGCGGCCCGCGCTCTTGCATTATCACTTGATAAACCGATTATGGGAGCTAATCATTGCGTTGCACATCTAGAGATCGGAAGGGGAACTATTAACGGCTGCAAAGATCCCGTTTTACTATATGTCTCAGGTGCAAACACGCAGGTTATTGCATTTGCAGAAGGTAAATACCGCGTATTTGGCGAAACACTTGATGTGGGAATTGGTAATTGTCTTGATAAGTTTGGTAGATCTATGGGAATGGAATTTCCCTGCGGACCTAAAATTGAAGAATTAGCAAAGAAGGGACAAAAATATTTGAAACTTCCTTATTCGATAAAAGGAATGGACATTGCTTTTTCAGGCTTATTGACATCAGCAGAACAATACGTTCGCAAAGGAGAAAAATTGGAAGACACATGCTTTTCAATTCAAGAAACGACATTCGCAGCACTTACTGAGGTAACTGAACGGGCAATGGCTCACACTGAAAAAAATGAAGTTCTTCTAGGGGGTGGTGTTGCAAGTAATAAACGATTGAGAGATATGGTTAAAACAATGGCACAAGAACGCTATGCATCTTTTTTTGTTCCTTCACAAGATCTTTGTATTGACAATGGCGCTATGATCGCATGGCTTGGCTTTTTAATGTACAATAGCGGTATACGAATGAGTATCGAAGAAAGCGTAATCGACCAACGTTTTAGAACAGATATGGTGGATGTGAGCTGGCGTGAATAAAAAGATAATTTACAGGGGAGCAGAGGCAGAAATTTGTTTGTCTCGTTATTTGGAAGAAAAAGTAGTTCAAAAGAGAAGGATACCAAAATCTTATCGAATAAAAGAGATTGATTCTTTTCTTATTTCTTTTAGAACGAAAGAAGAAGCAAAGCTAATCTCAGAGGCACGTTCACATGGAGTGTCAGTTCCAATAATCTATGATATTGATCTTGAAGAAGGCGTAATTACAATGCAGTATCTCGAAGGAAAACGAATAAAAGATATTTTAAATGATTTAGATGAAAAAGAGAGAAAGCGTATATGTAACATGATAGGAAAAAGTATAGCGAAACTTCACAATAATGACATTATCCATGGAGATATCACAACTTCGAATATGATATTACTAGACGACAGAATACATTTTATTGACTTTGGACTGGGTAGTAAAAATGGTGAGATTGAAACAAAAGGAGTTGACTTGCATGTTCTTATGGAGGCTTTTGAGTCCACTCATTCTCGGCATCCAGATTGCTTTGATTATGTGCTTGAAGGGTACAAAAAAGAATTTAGCGGAAACGCAGGCACAGTAATTAAAAAAATTGAGGACATTGTAAAAAGAGGAAGATACAGATGAAAACAATCTATTTAGTATTGCAACTAAAAACAAATTATATTTCATAGTTAAATGTGAAAAATTGCCCTATGGAGAACATTACAATTATTGTTTTATTCTAAAGAATCCAAATAGGAACCCACAGGGCACCAACTTGCAATTCAAACTCTCTTCTAAACTATTCTAATAAATTATCGAACGCAGTAACAGGAAATAATAGAGAACTTTGAATAACCTTCTGTTTTATTCATTTTTCCATCTCAACGTGTGAAATCACGTTAAACCTTACATTATCTTGTGTTTTTCTCTTATTTTCCTGGTTTTTTAACCCTTTTTTCTACTATTTTTTGATTGTTGACCTAGCTACCGCTAACCCGTTTCCGTTCCAAGGTAACCAGCTGATAAAGATCATAAGCAAAACACTTGAACATTTCCTTAACGCGAACACGAGAGAGAGTTTTCACAAATGTTCTGTCACCATTGAATGTTCGTTTGATAACACTGAATGGTCGTTCACCTGGAGCACGTTTCTTCGCTATCCGTTTATTCCGTAATTTCTTCGCCAGTTTGATGGGGACCAAGCCAACCATTTCCTTAGGTTTTACTGGTTGTCTTCGGTTTGTTGTTGCCCTTACTGAGTCTTTGAATTTCTTTATTGCTTTCTTCCCAGGAGTTACAAATAATTTGCCACCTCCTTTTTTTATCCTTCACCATACCACACGCTCTCTACATCGACCAGAATGAAAATACCCGTACCAGCTGTGATCACAAAATCAAAACTTGGTGGACCACCCACAACATATGATTCAAATGACTGGCTGCTAGCGTTAAACCAGCTCACCATCGTGCAGTTGGCGATATTGCCTGCAAGGGAGCTCGCTGTTGTATTGTAATCATGGTACCATCCGATCATATTCCAACCAGCAAATAACGGGACTGAGACGTTACTGATCCGATAACCGGATACGTTAGAAGAAGCTGCTCTCATTGACGAGTATGAAATACCCGTAGCCGTTTAGGATTGGGAAGTCAAAACCAGGAGGCCCACCACAAATAAAGGTTTTATAGGTCTGATTCTTCGCATCAAACCAGCTTACCATCTGCAAACCAGAGATCATACTGCAGAGGTCACTGGCGTTATAATCGTTCTCAAAAGGAACAGTGATAAGGTTCCAGCCAACCGACAACCATACACTAACCGATATCTCACCTGGGGTGCCCTTCTCCACCGTGTTATTGTCCTCATTACCCCAACTATCTTCAGCGCGGACCACGAAATAATAACTCTTGTTCACGAGATCTAAACCACTTACCAATATCCATGTGAGATTCGTCGTCATGTTCGGACTGTTGAAATCCTGCCCGCCAGACACCGTCGCCATATACACGTTATACATGATCGGTGGAGACGGGTCAACTGCTTCATCCCACTCCAAAAGTATTGTACCGTTTTGGTTGGACAGGTTATACAATCCGCTCAACCCGTTGAACAATGGCGGTGACAGGTCAGACGGAGTCGTCGATAGCTCCACCGTGTTGTTTTCCATGTTCCCAGCAGCATCCACTGCTTTTCCTATTGCCCATTTTCGTACAGGACTCACAACGCAATGAACCACATGGCTGTTGAATTTGTTATCGTAGATTGAGATATAGCCAATCTTGTGGGTGTTTTTTGGTAAAATTCCCTCCCATCCCGAAGATTTCTAATTGCCTTGTTAAGATTTTGGAATGCTGAATAGGCCCAGAGTGTTCGAACCCCACGGACTCCTGGATGGAGCACGAGAGTAAGTTCACCGTTACTTGATATTCGGGCATATTCAATTGGAAGAAATGGACCATTCTTATTCCAACGGCCAGAAATCCGTAGCCTTACTCCCCGTTTTTCTGGATGGGGAATTAGAGACCCCCCAGCCCAGAACCGCAATTTTCATATTATCAAATCAATAAACTTGTTTTTGATTTATATTATTATTCAATACAAAGATGACCACAATAAACCTCTTTATTAATCACAATAAAAATAAGAAAAAAGGGGATTTACAGCCAGGCAAATCCCATCTGTGGACTAAGTTTTACTGTTATCTTGTATACCGTAAGCCTGTTTTCTCTGGTTTGCTTTTCTCAAATCTGGGGAAATCTCTTCAAGCCAGTCAACCACAAATTCCATGTTCTTCTCCAGATGGTGGACTCTTTCTGAGAGAATGTACTGCAACCCTGAACTTTTTGACTGAAAAAGGTGCTTTAAATCATCTTCGCCGAGAGAGAACACGAAATTTATGTATAAATCGGCAATTTTTAGTAGATTATACTAGGTACACATTGTATAGATGTACGTAGATATATACATTTAATTCTAAAAATCAGAAAAAATTACTGCTCCAAATTGGATTTTTGGGCAAAATTTTGCGGTTTAAACATATACATTTCTGTTCAGAAAAAAGGCATTTTTGAGTTTTTAGGAGAGAAAGGTAAAAATCCATCAAAATTGTATTCACATACGTGAATACTTCCGAGGTTGCTATCTGTTGCAACAGATAGTGACGAAACATACATTTCGTTATCACCTGTTGGAGGGAAGGTAAGCAAACCAATAACGAGTGTTATTCCACCTTCAACCTGATATCCTTTTATAATTAATCCGATCCCTCCGAAGGTGAAGAATCCAGCAATAGCACCGAGAATGTAGGTTATTAATCTCATATACCATGATGACAAATAGCTAAATACTAGATAAAAGATTTGAAGATAGAGGAGGCGCAATATGAATGGAATAGGGTTGTGGGCTGCAATTATAACTCTATTGGCTGCGGTTATCGGTCTTGTAGCAGCATTAATTAAGGTTTGGCATGATAAAAAAATGTTAAAAGAAGGATTAAAGAAGACATATGATGCAAAAGAGTTAGAACTTAAACAGAGAGAAATAGATAATAAAGCACAATTAGAGCGACAAAAATTAGTCACTGGAAGAAACCACAATTTAAGATTTGCAAAATTTTTTGAAAGGTTAGTATCAAGAAATCAACCAAAGTCAGATACCAATATTAATTGTCAAATTACAGGGAAAGCAACTGAAATAGATTCAATTAGACTATCTAATATTATGATTCTTACTCCTTGGATAAAGGCTGTAATTTTTATATGGTGTCCATTGAGTTGGATTACCGCCCTTAAAAATTTAGCATTCGGATATTCAATTGATGAAATGGGATGGCCTACAGACTATGAGCCTTCGTTGGGATGGATTCATACAGATGGCTTAAATGGTGTTCTTACTTGGGAAGGTAAATTTTTTGGAACAATTAAGAAAATTAATCCCCCTAGTTTTGTTGCTGGTTGGGATATTTATTATCACCTTGGTGCAACTTTTTTTATAGGATTTAAAATAATTACACATATTTCATGGTATTACGAATCGTATATAATGGGTAGAGCATTTAGGGTAGAACTTGAATCATTTCCATAATATTCAATGCAGAGAATCTAATGTTTCTTTGATTGTTTTATTGGAAACCTTAATTAACATTCTTCTTCTGGCTAAAAACAAATTGGCAGTAAAGTATTTAAACGAAATATGTATCTATGTGACGTGGTAACATTAATCATAATAGTTATAGGGTGTTAAAAATGAATAAAAAGATACTGATTGGAAGTTTTGTAGCTGTAATTATACTTATTCTGGTATCATTTACCTCTGTTGTAGGTTTTCATACAGTAATATCTACTTCTGCAAAGGATTCTCCATTGTTTAGTATTAGAGCCAAACGGGCAATTAATAAAGAACAAGATGCGTTGACTTGTGATTATGTTGGAAAGGGAGAAGAAAGCGTTTTATCAATACCAAAACGGGATGATAGAACAGCATTAGTTCAAAATTTTATAGATAGAGTTAGTAAGATGGATGATAAGACATTCAAAAGATACCAAAATCTAATAATTAATCAAATTCAAAAGAATGATAAGTATGATGATGTAAATATAAATGAAGTGATAACTGCTATTCGTCAATTAAGGGACAACCCAGAAAGAATTAATTTAAATGTCAATAAAAATGGTAACTATACCTGGAGAGATAAATTTACACCGACTATTTGTTGGGTTCCTTTTTGTTTTTTCTTCCGAATAATTGATATAATTGAATCGATATATTTAACAATAGCAATAGTTTTTTTTACCTTTTATTTAATTTTCATAAATACTACAGACCCACCAAATTGCTTAACCTATTATTGTGTAAAGTCCGACTTTTAGGTCAAAACTGATTTCAGAGACAAACCCTCTTAACTTCATCACAGATTCTTCTGGCTAAAAACAAAATTGGCAGTAATTATTATAAAAAGTGTTTCTCCTGTTGTTTTAGACTTTTAGGTCAAAAACAAGACTTTTAAGTCAAAATGTACTTTTAGGGCAAAGCCGATAAAGGGGGCTTTGTCTCTAAAGTCACTTTAGAGTCAAGTATAAAAGCATTTTGAGTTAGCTTTAAAAAGAGACGTTAAGGGATGGGAATATTTTCATTTAGTTCCAAATAAATTCCAATAATCTCTGCAATATTGGAAACCTATCCAATAACCATAAATTGTTTATATGCTGACCATGACTAGACCATCTTTTAATCGAACTGCTATTACAATTTCCAGCGTTATCATAAACTATAACTGTAACCTTTACGTTTCCCAAACCTTTCCAAGTCCATTCATAGGGGAAATCATAATCAGTATATTCCAGATCCAGATAACGACCTATGTAAAACTCCACCTTCTCAATACCGCTTGTCTCATCACGGACGTCTGCGGTAAACTCGATTTCGTTAAATCCTACTTTATTTTTAATAAGGTTTATCTCAGGAGATGTCTGATCAATCTTGAAAGATATAAAATCTGGAGTGGATGAGTATCCCTCATCGTCGATGACATACCACCAGAAACTATGTGCTCCATCATCGGAGATAACATTAGATTCAGTATACAATATCCAGTCCTCTTCATCAAGTTTATAATAAACTGCATCTATTCCATCAGGATCGGGTATCATAGAAATGGTAACGTCACTGACAGCCCAGTCATTTTCTCCCATTTTCTTATTAACAACTACTATAACATAAGCTGGTTTGGTATCTCCTCCCCTGGAACAGTCAAGGGGCAACTTCTCTCCAGTCTCATGCTTTTCTCTTCCAACAATTTCAGTTATTGGAACAATACTCTGACTACTTTGATGGCTACCTTCCTTAACTATACCTGCAGAGAACACAGATGATCCAATACCCGATGGAATGTCGTAATCTGAATTTCCCGCTGCGTCGTATGCTATAGATTTGAATACTGCGGTTTTAAAGGACGGTGTCCACACGATACTCCATTCGAATGGCGCTGCGTTATCAGTGAACATCAAAACATTGTTTAGTAAGAACTCTACGTAATCCATACCGCTTGTGGCGTCACTGCAAGTTGCTGTAAATATTACGTTCACATTATCTGGACTTTCCCATGACAGGTCTACAATAGGTACCGTCTGATCTATCTTGAAATCAAATGGACCATCCACCTCCGATTGATTTCCCTCATAATCAACAGCATACCATTCAAGAATATGTTCTCTATCATCGGACGCGATAAACGATTCAGTATATTCGGTCCATTCTCCACTATCAAAGCGATAATATATTGCTGCTATCTCATCAGATTCATATGTAATTGTAAACGTAACATCGCTAACGTACCAGTTGTTCTCTCCCATTTCTCCTTCAACCTTAATCGTAATGAGGGATAACCCGGACCTCATTATCACAGAATCATCAGATGGGAAATTTTCTGTTGAAACATAATTTTCAATTACAGTATTTCCAGTTGATGGAATAACACTCA